>JAOZTG010000204.1 GCA_029939235.1 Flavobacteriaceae bacterium | reverse complement strand
GGCAATTAATTCCTTATTAATTGAATCTAAAACTAAAAAAGAGGACCTAAAAGGAATAGGAATTGGTTTCCCCGGTCTGGTAGATTCCGTTCAAATGAAAGTACTATCTACCAATAAAAAACATGATGATGCTTTAGAATTTGATTTTATCAAATGGGGACAAGAAGTATTTAACACTCCAGTATTTTTAGAAAACGATGCCAGAATTGCTTTGTTAGGTGAATGGCAATATGGTGCCGGAAGAGGTTTTAACAATATTGTTATGTTAACCTTTGGAACTGGAATAGGCAGTGCAACTCTTCTGGAAGGTAAATTATTAAAAGGAAAACATTTTCAGGCTGGAAATCTGGGAGGTCATTTTACAATCAATGTAAATGGGGCATTATGTACCTGTGGAAATTTAGGTTGTGTAGAAGCCGAAGCATCTACTTGAAAACTGGGCAATCTATTAAAATCTGATTCCAGATATGAGGATAGTTTGATCAAAGGCAAACCACTGGATTTTAAATCCTTGTTTAATTATGCTGCTAAATGTGACGAATTAAGTAAAATTGTACGTGATCATAGTTTAGATGTTTGGACTGCCGGAGTAATAAATAAAATTCATGCCTATGATCCTGAGTTGGTGATCTTAGGGGGAGGAGTAATGAAAAGTGCTGATGTAATTATTCCCTTTATTAAAAATAAAGTTAATAAACACGCCTGGACTCCCTGGGGAAAAGTTAAAATTATTCAATCTAAAATACCAAACAGATTTGCCTTACTGGGGGCTTATTATTTGGTAAAAAACAATATACCATAAATGAATACTAAATTTAATAAGTTTCCATCTGTAAAAATGCCTGAAAGTTTTAAATGCTACTCCGGGTGGGGAAACATTTGTGAACAAATTACGACAGATCTGAATAAGATTAAAAAATTAAAAAAAGTTGTTGTTATAGAGTATTATCATGGAATCAATGAAAAAGAATTCAATAAAGAGTTTGTTCCGGTTTTAAAACCTGATTTACATATAGACGCCAAAAATGCTTTACTTCCTGAAAAAAAAATTGAAGAAATAGTTTTTCCTGATGTGACGGATGATAGGATCTTTGGTTTTATAACACGCCTAGATCTTGATCATTTTTTTGATTGGGATAAGATCAATGATATTAATGAGGTCATTGAAGAAACCAAAGGTGTTGTTTTAATAACAGGAATAGGTGCTTCTATTCTGTGTAAGGAATGGGATATCCTGATCTATGCCGATATGGCCAGATGGGAAATCCAGAATAGAATGAAAAGTCATGAAATAAACAGTATCGGACTAACCAATAAAAAAGAAGAGTTTAGTTCTTTATATAAGCAGGGTTATTTTGTTGACTGGCGTATTTGTGATAAACAAAAAAAGAAGACAATGACCGAATGGGATTATGTATTGGATACCAATAACAGATCAAACCCTAAAATGATCAGTGGTAAAACATATTTGGAAGGACTTTCAATATCCAACAAACAACCTTTTAGCGTAGTTCCCTTTTTTGAACCTGGACCATGGGGAGGTCAGTGGATGAAAGAAGTTTGTAATCTGGATAGATCAAAAGAAAATTACGCATGGTGTTTTAATTGTGTTCCCGAAGAAAATAGTTTACTATTCCAGTTTGGAGATATTCTATTTGAAACACCCTCCATAAATTTGGTTTTTTATGAACCTGCTCAATTGCTGGGAGAAGCAGTTTATAGTAGGTTTGGTGATGAATTCCCTATACGATTCGATTTTTTAGACACGATGGGAGGGGGTAATTTAAGTTTACAAGTACATCCCTTAACGGAATATATCCAGGAAAAATTTGGTTTAAACTACACCCAGGATGAAAGTTATTACATGATGGATGTTGAAAAAGATGTGCATGTTTATGTAGGTACAAAAGAAAATATAAATCCTGATGAACTAATCTCTGATCTTAAAATTGCAGAAAAAGGAGAAAAAGCATTTGATGCAGAAAAATATATACAAACATGGCCTGTAAAAAAGCATGATCATGTATTGATTCCAGCAGGTACAATTCATTGTTCCGGTAAGGGCAGTATGGTTTTAGAAATTAGTGCAACACCTTATATTTTTACTTTCAAATTGTGGGATTGGGGTAGGCTTGGTATGGATAGTAAACCCCGGCCCATCAATATTGAACACGGTGAAAAAGTAATTGATTGGAGCAGAACAACTTCCTGGACAAAAAATAATTTGATCGATCAGGTTGAGATAGTTGGTGAGGGTGATGGTTGGATGGAAGAAAGAACAGGGTTACACGAACGTGAATTTATTGAAACACGGCGTCATTGGTTTAGCAAAATTGTAAAACATCATACAAATGGAGGTGTAAATGTTATCTGCCTGGTTGAAGGAGATCAGGCTATTGTTGAAAGTCCGGATAATAATTTTGAGCCTTTTATTGTTAATTATGCCGAAACTTTTATAGTTCCAGCAAAAATAGGCGCATATACCATTAGCCCTTATGGGAATAGTGTAGGTAAAAAGATAGGGACTTTAAAAGCTTATGTAAGAACGTAGATCATGGAAAAATTTAATTCTGGATTAAATATCACTCCAAAGACCAATCCTCTTAATTTTGAATATGGTGAAAATTGTTTTGGACCAAAAGTCGAAAACAGAAAATTGAATGATATTCGAAAAAGCTTGATGGATCCAAATTGTAAAGGACCGAAAACAGTGTATTCTATTGCCATGGATATTGGTAAGAAAAAACATCTAGATCAATTAGAAGAACAACATTTACTTTTTGGTATTGTAACATATGCTGATGGAAAACTAGGAAAAGAGCCTATTCGTAGTCAGGGACATATTCATAAAAGATCTGTATACGGACGAAATTGGTCAACTCCGGAAGTTTACCAAATTTGGTCAGGGAAAGCAGTAATTTACATACAGGAATATGCTGAGGATGATCCTGGAAAATGTTATGCCGTTTATGCCGACCCTGGTGATATTGTTATTGTACCTCCCTCATGGGCACATGCTACAATTAGTGCAAACCCAAAAACACCATTAACTTTTGGTGCATGGTGTGATCGTGAATA
This sequence comes from Flavobacteriaceae bacterium, assembly GCA_029939235.1. Classification (GTDB taxonomy): domain Bacteria; phylum Bacteroidota; class Bacteroidia; order Flavobacteriales; family Flavobacteriaceae; genus Lutimonas. The sequence continues at coordinate 1,960 of JAOZTG010000204.1, read as the reverse complement.
TGGTTTTGAATACGAAAAAGTTAGAGCACATAAAGGTTTGGCGTGGTTTCCTTTAATAGAAGATAGTGGTAAATTAACCTGGGTACATAATTCTAACTACAAAAAGAATGAACTGATCATCAAAAAGCCCAATTCCTATAAAGAATTTGGAATAAAACAAAAGGAATCTATTTATACACAATATGAAAATAATCCGAATCTTTTTCTTTTTGTTCCGAAGCCCTATTTAACAGAAGAACACTGGGAGAATTTTATTCCATAGTGAAGGAGAAAAACAAGAATAATAGTTTATCAGATAATAAGATTATTATATCAATTTTCACAAATTATCTTTTTTGATAATACAGATTTTCCGTTTTCAAAAACCTGCAAAAAATAAATACCATTTTTTAGTTGACTTAGATCAATATTTTTATTCTTTGAGATATGTTCTAAAAACACTAACTTTCCATTAAAATCAAAAATTTTAAGTTTCACATTACCCATTTCTTCCTTTCTTGAAATATTCAATGATTCAGAAAAGGGGTTTGGATATATATTAAAATTATTTCTAATGGAATAATTTGACACATCTAATGATGAGTTGCCATACAACCATTTATAAGCATCAGGAAATTCTCTTCTCCAATACCATTCACTATGATTACCATCATTATGAGTAACCATAATAATTTCATCATCTGCAAAACCGGCTGTTTTAAGTGAGCTCACCATTTTTTCCATATTAGGAATCATGCTGGCACTTTCTTGTTCTCCTCCCAACAAATAAAACTTCATATTCTGTTTTTTACCTGTAGTTTCTACATGAGTAAAAACCTCCTCTGAGAACCAAAAAGAAGGAGAGAATACTCCAATCCTACTAAATACATCCTGATGTTCTACAGCCCCATAAAAAGAAATTAATGCACCTAGCGAACTTCCCATGATTCCTGTGTTCAACCTATCGGTTAGAGTTCTGTAATTATTATCAATATAAGGTTTTAATGTTTCAACAATAAAGTCAATATATGCATCTCCTTCACCACCACCATATTCGTCATTTATCCATGGCGAATATTCATCGATTCTTTTTACACCTCCATTATCAATTCCTACAATAATAACACCATGGTCACCTTGATCAAATAATACATTAAGTGATTCATCAACTTCCCATTCACCGGAAAAACTTGTGTTTATATCAAATAAATTTTGACCGTCCTGCATATATAGTACAGGATAGGATTTAGTTGATGTATCGTAATTTGGAGGAAGGTATATCCAGACTCTTCGAGTTCTGTTGAGTTGAGGTATATTGAAATTTTCATCCATTATTTCTACATTCTCAGTTGCCGTACCAGTTCCACTACCCTGATCTTCCCAACTTAAAATACTAACATTTATATTTTGCTTACCACCTGAATAAGATAATGTTCTATTTGCGATGGTGTTGCCTTGAGCGTTACCTTCAACAGATGACCAACTACCTCTGGTAAATTTAAATTCTAAAGTGCCTACAGAAGGAGTAAAAGTAATTTGGTAGGTACCAGTACCATTATTTGTAAGAATATAATTTGAATCACCCGGATCCCAGCCATTAAAATTACTTGCGACATAGATATCTGCATCTGAAGGCGTATTTGATGGAATAGCACTAACGTTAATTGTAAGTTGAGGGTAAACGAATTGTGAAAAAAATAGGAATAAAAGAATCCTGTTCAATCTATTTTTAAAAAAGTATCTCATCAGCTTCTATCATTAGAATTCAAAAATAAACAATAAAAAGGATTTTACCCGAAAGAAAAACTCCTTTAATTGTATAAAACCCAAAAAAATGGAAAAGCCTATAAAATATGACAACCATCGAAGAAGGTCATTTCTTAAAGAGCAATAAAATTTTTCATCACAAATATTAATTGATTATTTTTAACAAAAAATAAAAGATGAATTTAATATTTGAAACAGCTATTTTTACCAGAAA
>JAOZTG010000009.1 GCA_029939235.1 Flavobacteriaceae bacterium | reverse complement strand
AACAAATTAATAATGGATATAAGCAGGTAACTATCTACTGAATTCTTATATAAGATAAAGGCGAACCAAAATGACCTCTCCTAATCTTTTCAGTCCACCTGTTTTAAATTTGTTTACTTTTTATTTTTAGATTTTTCTATATTTAATTTTACTAGGTTTTTATCCAGTTCTAATAAGAAAACTTTTAACTCAAGAGAATGGATGAGCAATGAGTCATTTTTAGACTTTTTCATATATAGCAATATGTATTAGTACAGATTAATTTATTTGTTAAATAAATTATTGTTAAAGGGAGGGTCAGTTATAAGAACGAGAACCATTCTGATTTATTATAATTTTTCAACCAATAAAAGTAAAAAATATATTTTTTTGAGGAAGTAAAGGAGTTAGGATTAAGAATACTTTTAAAACAAAAAAGGGGTTCGAAAATTCGAACCCACCTTTTAAAATCCTGAGATTAATTTTGAGTAAACTTTTATCAAAGATTGAAAAAGTGAGCAAGTTTAAACCTGCGTTTTTTTTCAATGTTTTGTTTTATTTTATTTAATTTATTATTCAAATTTTGATAATAAATTTTTCCTTTAACATTGATTTTAGCTCTAATTGCATGCTTTCTCTCATTTGAGATTCCGAAAGCAGTAAAATTTCTCGGTTTTACTTCGTCAATAACGATGTAATTATTTCCTTTCAATTCAATTAGTACTTCAATCAAAGAACTATAATTTTCATCTAAATACGTAACATCGATTAACTTTCCGTTGTCATTGTTATAAAGATGGTCTAGTATGTTATATTCTAAATCCATAGCTTGGGGGTAACTATCTTATAGATGTTATATTAATTTAATGGTTGCGTAAAAATAATTTTTATTTTACTTTATATAACGCATTCTTTATGATGTTTATTCTATTTCAATTGAAATAAATACATTTAATGGATATATTTTTAATTTCGGTTGATTTTACGTAACATTACATTATTAATTAAAATCTTAAAATGGAGACTCGCATCATAAAAAATAAAGAATTAAGTATTTGGGAAGCTCTTATTCCTGTTTTTGTATTAGTAGCAATGTTGGCTTACAATGTGGGTGTTTATGGTGATGATGCATTGAGTGGTTCAAATCAGTTTATTTTGTTACTTGGTGGTGCAGTGGCAGCAATTGTTGGTTTTTTTAACAAGGTTTCATATGTGCGTATGATTGATGAAGTTGCAAATAATGTAAAGTCTACTACAGGAGCAATTTTAATACTATTAATGGTTGGTTCATTGGCAGGAACCTGGTTAATTAGTGGCGTTATTCCAACCATGATCTATTACGGTTTAGAAATATTAAATCCAACCATATTTTTGCCTGCAACGATTATTATTTGTGCAATAATTTCTATTGCAACTGGTAGCTCATGGACAACTTCAGCAACAGTTGGAATTGCCTTGGTAGGAATTGGAGGAGCGTTGGATATCCCTTTAGGAATGGTTGCCGGTGCAGTTCTTTCCGGAGCTTATTTTGGAGATAAAATGTCACCAATGTCTGATACTACCAATTTGGCTCCTGCGATGGCAGGAACTGATTTGTTTACGCATATAAAATATATGGCAAAGACAACTGTTCCAACTATTGTGATCACCCTAATTATTTTTATAATTATTGGTTTGACACTTGATACAGAGGGAACAACAGATACTTCTGCGATTTTAACATCTATTGAACATTCTTTCCATATTACACCATGGTTATTTTTAGTTCCTGTCATTGTTATTTTTCTGATTGTAAAAAAAACACAACCCTTAATTGCATTATTGATAGGAACTTTATTAGGTGGTGTTTTTGCAATTATTTTTCAACCGGAAATTGTAGCAAAAATTGGTGGTTCTGAAACTTTAAATTTTCAATCTGCCTATAGGGGAGTAATGAATGCTATTACAATAGATACATCTGTTGCATCAGAAAATGAAATGTTAAGTGGTTTGTTTTCAGCAGGTGGTATGTATGGTATGTTAGGTACCATTTGGCTGATCATTTGTGCGATGGTTTTTGGAGGAGTGATGGAGGCGATTGGAGCTTTGGCAAGAATTAGTGCTGCTTTATTGAAATTGGCTCATACTGTTTTTGGATTATTTGCCAGTACGGTAGCAACCTGTCTTGCTTTAAATGTAACGGCTTCCGATCAATATTTGGCTATTGTTGTTCCTGGTAAAATGTTTTCAAAAGCCTATGAGGAAAAAGGGCTGGCTCCAGAAAATTTAAGCAGAACATTAGAAGACTCCGGTACTGTTACATCGGTTTTGGTGCCATGGAATACTTGTGGGGCATACCAGTCAGGTGTATTGGGTGTTGGAGTTGGTGAATATTTTATTTATGCAATTTTTAATTATTTAAGTCCGGTAATGACCTTGATCTTTGCAGCCTTCAATATCAAGATCAAGCAGTTAGTAAAGAAATAGAGTCAGGATCACCTTTGAAGGAGTTGATATACTTTAAATCAAAAATTTCGATCATTTGAAAAAAATAGGATTAATAGGAGGAATGAGTTGGGAATCCTCTATGGTGTATTATGAATTGATCAATTTGAAAGTAAGAGAATTACTGGGTGGTTTTCATTCGGCAAGTTGTATCATGGAATCTCTTGATTTTGCTGAGATTGAAAAATTACAGCATGAGGATGACTGGGAAGGTTTGGGAAAAATGATGGTTCAGGCAGCACAAAACCTGGAGAAAAGTGGTGCGGAGGTTATAGTATTATGTACCAATACCATGCACTTATTAAGTGATAAGATAAGGCAAAATATATCTGTACCTTTTTTGCATATTGCAGAGTCAACTGGTAAAAATATCTTAGAACAAAAGATAAAAAAGGTTGCTTTACTGGGGACTAAATTTACAATGGAAAAGGACTTTTATAAAAATATTTTACTGCATAAGTTCGGTATAGAAGTTATAATTCCTGTGAAAGATGACAGAGAAATTGTACACGATATTATTTATAAAGAACTGGTTCAAGGAGAGTTAAATGACAACTCAAGAAGTAAAATGGTGGAGATCATTAAGAAATTAGAGCTTGCAGGAGCAGAAGGTGTAATATTAGGCTGTACAGAAATTCCTTTATTGATCAAACAAAAAGATGTGAATATTCACGTTTTTGATACTACTAAAATTCATGCAAAAGATGCTGTTGCTTTTGCCTTAAATTAATGTAATTACCATGAATTTAGTGGGGAATTACAAATGAGTCAATGATTAAGTGGTTTAATGTAAGGATAAAAATATGCTAACTAAATATCAATGTATCCTACTGGTTGAGATTAAAACTTTCCTAGAGTATTAGATTATTTTAGCATTAAATCATTTATAACAGATCCAGTGTTAATATTTAAAAAACTATTTATCTTCAAATAACAGTAGTGCCAAATTAATAGATCAAACTGATCTGTTCTGCACATTTTTCACCGTCAATAGCTGCAGAAATGATTCCTCCTGCATATCCGGCTCCTTCGCCGCAAGGGTATAAACCTTTGATTTGAATATGTTCCATTGTTTTTCTGTCTCTTGGAATTCTTACGGGTGATGAAGTTCTTGATTCGGGTGCATGCACCACCGCTTCATTTGTTAAATATCCTTTCATAGATCTACCAAATTGCTCAAATCCATTTTGAAGAGTTTTGTAGATAAATGGAGGTAAAACACTTCCTAGTTCGATAGAAGTTGTACCGGGTTGATAGGATGTTTTTGGAATATTATCGGATAGTTTTCCTTTGGTGAAATCAACCAGCCTTTGTGCAGGAACTCTTTGTGTTTCACCTGCAAGATGCCATGCGGTTTGCTCAATATTTTTTTGGAATTCAACTCCGGCCAAAGGTCCGAATTCTTTATATGCTGCAAAATCTTCGAGTTTTAATTCTACGACAATACCTGAATTGGATGTTGGCTGATCTCTTTTTGAAGGTGACCATCCGTTAGTAACCACTTCTCCGGGGGCAGTAGCACACGGAGCTATAACACCTCCCGGGCACATACAAAAAGAATATACGCCTCTGTTTTTGACTTGTTTAACAATGCTGTATGGAGCAGGGGGTAAGTAGTCTCCCCTGACATCACAATGGTATTGAATTTGATCGATCAATTGCTGTGCGTGTTCAACCCTTACACCTAAGGCAAATGGTTTCGCTTCGATCTTGATTCCTTTATTGTGTAATAGTTCGAAAATATCTCTGGCAGAATGCCCTGTAGCAAGAACTATTTTTTTTGAGTAGATGATAAGACCATTTTGTGTTTCAACACCATTAACTTCCTTGTTTTTTACGATGATATCTGTTACTCTGGTATTGAATAAAACTTTACCGCCATAATTTAATATGGTTTCACGTATGGCCTGAATTATTTTAGGAAGTTTATTGGTGCCAATATGTGGGTGGGCTTCAACAGCAATATTATTGTTTGCACCATGTGCAATAAGTAATTTTATGATTTGATTGACATCTCCTCTTTTTTTTGATCGGGTATAGAGCTTCCCGTCTGAAAAGGTTCCTGCACCACCTTCACCAAAGCAATAATTTGAATCTTCGTTTACAATGTGATTTTTTGTAATAGCAGCAAGGTCTCTTCTCCTTTCTCTTACATTCTTTCCTCTTTCGAGAACAATGGGTTTAAACCCTTTTTCAATCAATTTTAAAGCTGCAAACAAGCCAGCTGGCCCTGCACCAATTATAATTACTTCCTTAGCATTACTGATATCCTTATAATTTGAAATTTCAACAGGATCTTCCTTGTAATCTTCTTTTATGAAAACCCGAACTCTTAAGTTGATCTTTATATTTTTTTGACGGGCATCAACCGATCTTTTTAAAATTTCAATATATGTAATGTCACTGGCATCCAATCTTTTATTTTTTGCAACAAACAATCGAAGTTTCTCTTGATCTTGAGCTATTTCCGGTTTTACCTGAAGTTGATATTCTTGTTGCATAGTTTTATTTCAAAATGCTTTTATTATAGGTTGTTTGAAATTATATGAAAAACGTCCATATCAATCCAAATCTGAAAGATAGGTCTCTGTAAGGATATAATGGTGCTGAATAATAATTTTGTTCACCTAAACTTGAGTTGAAATGCTCTAATTTAAAAAATATTTGCATAGTTTTTATTCTCAAATTCAAAAAGAAATCGAACATGGGATAACCACCAATTTCCTGATTATTTTGTAAATAAAATTCTGAAAGAACAGGATTATAACTATTCATATAATATTTACTGAAATATCTAAATGTAATTCCGGTTTGTAAATATAAAGGCTTGCCTTTGAACAAATGATTTTGATAATACAGGGTGTTTCGTGTAATGAAATCAGGTACTCTAAAAACTTCACTTCCTGATGAAACATTTTGATAAATAAACTGATTATCTAAAGCAAAATGACCTAGTCTAAATTCTTTACTAAGTTTCACTTTTAAATAATTGATATTCTCACCTAACTGTATAGGTTTGGTTTGTTCTGATTCAATAGGTGCATCAAAGTAGGTGTAATTATTTATGTTGTTGATGTTAACAGATGCAAAACCCCATTTTTTCGAATCAAATACAAAACCAATTCCGGTAGTTTCTTCATTGTTAAAATCATTTTGCCAATTGTACTTTTTATAACTACTTTGAAATAGCTGGAAGTTTAAATTAGGAGATCTGCTATTTCTAAAAGCATGAGCACTAATGCTTAACAAACTATCTTTTACATAATCAATAGAAGCCAATATGTTATGTCCATTCAAATTACCACTTACAATGGTAGATGCATCTACATTTAGATTCAATTTTTTAAATTGTGTATGCCATTCTCCTCCTAAAGTAATGGTATTGCCGTTAAGATTAGATTCAATAACCTGATCATCACTGATCAAAATACTTTTATATTCATACTTATAATTGAAATTATTGACTTTGAATTTTACTTCTCCTAAAGTAATGGGTGAGTTCAATGATACATAAACCTCATTAAAAAGTTTAGAATATTTTGCCCGGTCTTTGATATTTGATGTAAAAGCGGGTCCAAAAATCTTATTGGAAGCATCTTGTTCATATTCATAATTCTTTCTTTCAAAGTTAAAAACATGGCCAATTTTTAATTCGGAAGCAATGGTTCTTAATGTATCATTCTTTGCCCATAATTTGTAATAATGATCTATAAAATATCTGTTGCCCCTTAAAATACTTGTTGCATCAGTAAAATTAGTCACCAACCTGTTCCGATCATTAAATTCCGGATCCCCACTTTCAAAATTTTTGATCGATTCATCGGTTAATCCTCCATTCTGATCATTATTCAGATCCTGGGCAACAAGATGTGTTCGTATAAAATATCGTTCATTTTTTGTGTTATAACTAATCGTTATTCTGGCATTTCCGTGATCACTTAATGAATGTCTGTAATTTCCTAAGGAACGCATTCCCTTAAAGGCAATGGAGGCATTTAAACGTTCCGATGTGTTAAAAGTAAATAATCCATTTAAAACTTGCCCTTGCTCCATTCCTCTTTTATACATAAATTGAGTTGTTGGAGTAGGTACAGAATAATAGTAAACATCCTCTACTTCATAAAAGTTAAAGTGTTGTGCACGTGCGCCAATTTTTGGATAAATAGAATAATTATCAAATGTATGTGCTAAAGTAGTAAAGGTTTGCCCCTGATTTGCAAAAGCCATCAATTCTAAATTGTCTTTCTTTAAATAGTTAAAGGCATAATCTTTATTGATATTTAAAGTTGTATCAATATAGATTGTATCATTTTTGTAGTTGAAAATCTTATAATCTTTGTAATAAGTCTTACCACTTAATTTCACTTCAATTTCTCTAGTATCTACACGGGTTGTATCGTATTGATTGTAGGGGTCGTTTTCATTATCAACAAACCGGTTTTCGTATGCAGGCATGTCTCTGCGGTTAATTTGGGCTATAGCCGAAAATACCGAAAACAAAAGAAATATAAATATTAATTTTTTGGTCATAAATTTTTTAATGATGACAAAGGTAAAATAATTAGGGATATAATTTTTACTCAAAATCAAAAGGGTTTATTATTTTTGAATTAAGATTACAAGATGTTAAAATCATACTTTTTAAAAAATAAAATAGAAGCAGGTACGGATGAAGCCGGAAGAGGTTGTCTTGCCGGTCCGGTAGTTGCAGCTGCAGTAATTCTACCTGTTGATTTCAAACATGAATTGTTGAATGACTCTAAGCAATTGAGTGAAAAACAAAGAGAAATATTAAGGCCGATAATTGAAAAAGAAGCTTTGGCATATGGGGTAGCATTTGTTTATCAGGAAGAAATTGATAAGATAAATGTTTTAAATGCATCTATTTTGGCTATGCATAAATCTATTGAAAAGTTAATTATTTCACCGGAATTTATCATTGTTGATGGAAACAGATTTAAGAATTATCAAAATATTCCACATCAAACGATAGTAAAAGGAGATGCTAAATATTTAAGTATTGCTGCGGCATCCGTTCTGGCAAAAACTTACAGGGATGATTATATGGAGAAAATTGATCGTGATTTTCCTGCTTACAACTGGAAAAAAAATAAAGGTTATCCTACCAAAGAGCACAGAAATGCTATTAGAAAAAATGGTATTACTTTTCATCATCGCAAAACTTTTAGATTGTTGCCTGAGCAGTTGAAATTAGATCTTTAGTTATAAAATCTTGTTCGATATAGATAAATGTCGTATATTTATAGACAAATGTCTAAATAGAATGAATTATTTAAAAAAAGAAGTTAGCAATCTTGTAAAAGAGGTTTCGGCTGTTTATAAATCTGAGGCTAAAAATATTGATATATCTTACCATGATTTTTTAAACAATAAATTACTTATTGTTCATTCTATTCGCAATGGAATATCTTATTCATTCTATAGTAAAATAAAGGAATTATCTCCTTTTTCAGAAAAAGACTGGGCAGATTTTTTAGGAGTGTCCACCAAAACATTACAACGTTTTAAGAATGAAGAAAAGCATGTGTTTAAGCCACAGCATTCTGAAAAAATTATTGAACTTGCTGAGGTTACCAATTACGGGAGTGAGGTTTTTGATTCGAACGAGCAATTTTATGTTTGGCTTAAATCTCCATCTATGGCCTTAGGAAATATGACACCTTTAGAATTATTAAAAGATTCCTATGGAAAAGAAATGGTTATGGAAGAATTAAACCGTGTTGATCAGGGTATTTTTGTTTGAATTATGCAGATTTACAGACTTTCTCGAAAAAAGTATGCGAATAAGTTATCGGGAGTTGGAGCATCTAAATCTGGAAATAGATGGAATTCAAGAGGTACTGAGATAATTTATTGTGCAGATAGCAGGGCTCTGGCGATGGCCGAGGTTTCTGTGCATATGAGTTTAGCAACTTTGCCAAAGGATTTTATGATGATAGAAATAGATATTCCTAGATCAATTCGTATTCAAAATTTAGATTTGAGAGTTTTGTATGATGATTGGAATGAATTCCCACATAATTATAAGACACAAACCATTGGTGATTTATTTATTTCTAAAAATAAATATTGCATTTTAAAGGTTCCGTCAGCAGTTGTAAAAGGAGATTTTAATTACTTGATAAACCCATATCATTTAGATTTTAAAAAGATTAAAATAGCAAAGACCTTTGAATTTCCTTTTGACAGAAGGTTATTTGATTATGCATAGCAGACAATCATAGCTCCGATCAATAGAATGTATCATACGAAATGATCTGACCATTTTCAATTTCAGGGATTTCTATACCATAAACAATGCCGTAATTGGGGTCGTTATCTTTTGTAATTCTAAAATAAAAAGTCATACCATTATGATCAAATTCCAGTAAAAAATAAGTTCGCCCACCTTCATTAAGCTCAATAACTTTCTTTATTGGTGTTACATCATCATTATAATAAAACTTATTATTCTCAGGGTAATAAAGTTTTAGTTGATTATTTTTCAATTCAACTCTAAGTGGAGATTTAAGAGTTTTAACTGATTCACTATTCCTGCCAATCGGGAGTACCCATTTATTCGAAGCATCAAAAATAATAGTTTGGGCTGAAGTGATTCCTGAAAATAATAATAGGAGAAATACTAAATTTTTCATCATAAATAGTTTTGTTGATCTTGGTTTATTTCAGCAAAAATAAGTATAATTTACTAACTAACAAATAGATATAATAATAAGCATTTCTAAGGAAATGGACAGAGATGTTTATTCGGATTATATCTGAAAAGTGGAGACTGATATTTTTGTAATAAATATACTCTTTCTTTATTAACACTGCAGGTGATTTTGTATTATTGCAGACGCAAAAAATATGACTGTAATGATCAAAAGAAATAAAGCAAATCTGCCTAAATTAATCATCCATAAAATTGGTAACAAATTCAATGATACCCGTAATTTATTTTCTGAAAAACCTGTAGTTTTTGATGAAGACAGTTATAAATTAATGGTACCTTTTTTATTAAAACCATTTAGTAATCTTACCGAAAGTTTTCGTTTTCATCACCATGCAGATGTGAATATGAATGAGGTCTATAATTACAGTAAAACTGTTTTTCAGGATGAAGAAGCCTTTGTTGAGGTATCAAAAAATATCGTTAAACATTTATATGAGCAATCTAATTCGGCCCAAATAAAAACAGGGGATGTTATTATTGCTATTTTTGAAGATATTGAATTTAATGAAGTGAATACCAATGCAATTGGAATTTTTAAGATTGAAAATAAAATTGATTTTTTCCAAACATTTGTAGATGATGAAAGCATTGATGTGATGGTGCAAAAAGGAATCAGTACAAAGAAAATAGACAAAGGTTGTTTGATTGTCAATTATACCGATGATGAAGGTTATGTGGTTTTAAGTGTTGATAACAATAATTATGATGCTCAATACTGGGTGAAGAATTTTTTAGGTATCAAATATGCAGATGATAAGAATAACCATACACAAACTTATATGGAGATGTGTAAGGATTTTTCGAATGAGGTTTTAAAGAATGATTACAGTACACAGGAACACAGCCATTTTTTAGCAAAAACAATTGATTTTTTAAAGGAAAATGATACCGTAAATATCCATGATTTCAAAGATGAGGTTTTTGAAATGGAAGAACAAAAAGGATTGTTTGATGAGTATAAAAAAGTATATGAAAGCGATAATGATGTGTTAGTGAGGAATCAGTTCCATGTTTCGGATGTTGTTGTGAAAAAACAAAAACAGAAGATGAAAACCGAAATAAAGCTCGATACAAATATTCAAATCAAACTGGATGTTGATGCACCGGATGCTTCTTCAGAATATCTAGAATTAGGCTTTGATGAAGAGAAGAAAATGAAATATTACAAAGTCTATTTTAATGAAGAAACTTCGTAACAAATTTAGTTTAGACCACCAATTTCATTTTTCTTAAGAAAGTGTCTAAGCTATCAGCAGCTTCATAGCAAGAAGTAACTTTTTTTACAGACTGACAATACTTTGAATCAATTATATGAGCTCTGCACTCAACAGTTTTTAAATCAACTTTATTAAAATTTGGATCCAGTGATTTACATCTGTTAAGCAGGCCTTCCATTGTTTCATTCTCATGCGTTTCAAATCCACGTTGAGATAAATAGCCTTTTAAGTAATTTTCAATAGCATGCTGTGAGCTTTTACAAACCAGATAAGAAACCACATCTTCTTTCGGCTTAAAGAGTTCACCATTGGCTGTATTTAGGTGTTCTTTTGCTTTTTCAAAATGGTTTTTAGATTTTTCTTTCATGCTAAAAGGGATTAATAAAAAATAAAAAAAAAGGCTATTGTAAAATAGCCTTTTTTTATTGTGAATAGTATTTGATTACAAACTATTAAAAATTTGTAAACGTTCCCATTTGTCATCAATACCTTCTTGCGCTTTCGTCAACAACTGGGCTGCAAATTTTTCATCCATTTTTTTAACACGAACAAAACGTGCTTCTTTATACATGAAATCTTCAACACTTCCCTGAGGTGCCTTTGAATCAATTTTAAACTTCTTTCCTTTTGCATTATCAGGATTAAAACGGAATAAAGGCCAGTAACCTGTTTCAACAGCTATTTCCTGATGCTCGGCACCTGCTCCCATATCATATCCATGTTCAATACAATGTGAATAAGCAATAATTAATGAAGGACCATCATAAGCATCAGCTTCTTTAAGGGCTTTTAATGTTTGAGCATCTTTCGCTCCTGATGCTACCTGAGCAACATATACATTTCCGTAAGAAACAGCTTGTAATGCAAGGTCTTTCTTGCCTACTTTCTTACCACCTATAGCAAACTTGGCACTGGCACCAATTGGAGTTGCTTTTGAAGCTTGTCCACCGGTGTTAGAATAAACCTCAGTATCCAATACCAAAATATTGATATTCTCACCAGATGAAAGAATATGATCTAATCCACCATATCCAATATCATAAGCCCATCCGTCACCACCAACGATCCACATGTGCTTTCTTCCAAGATTATCAGATAATTCTAATAACTCTTTTGCATTTTTATTATCTGACTTATCAAGTATTGCATTTAATTTATTCAGATTTTCAAACTGCACAGTTTTTGTTGCTTCGTCAAGTTCTTCGTTATTTAAAATAGCATCAACCAATTCAGTACCAATTTCACTTTCCATTGCTTTAAGCAACTTCTGCGCTCTTGATTGTTTTGAATTTAAAGCCAGTTTGATACCTAAACCAAATTCTGCATTATCTTCAAATAAGGAGTTAGCCCAGGCTGGACCTCTTCCATCTGCATTTTTAGTATATGGTGTGGTAGGCATATTTCCTCCATAGATAGATGAACATCCCGTTGCATTTGCAATTAGCATGTTATCTCCCCATAACTGAGTTAATAACTTAATATATGGTGTTTCTCCACAACCAGGACATGCACCAGAGAACTCAAATAAAGGTTGTAAGAATTGAGAACCTTTTACATTGTTAAGTGCCAATTTGGTACGGTCATAATCCGGTAACTTAATAAAGTGATCCCAGTTCAATGCTTCTTTAGCTGCAAAATCATCTTTATCATGAAGGTTAATTGCTTTAAAGTTTTCTTTTTCTTTGCTAATTGCAGGACAAACTGCTACACAAAGATTACAACCGGTACAGTCATAAGGAGAAACCTGTAAAATATAACTTTCAGTATTCTTATCAAATGGACGACCTTTCGCTGCAACACTTGTTAGAGTTGAAGGGAAATCCTTTACTATATCATTAGATACTACTTTACTTCTAATAGCAGCATGAGGACAAACTAATACACACTTATTACATTGTGTACAAAGTTCATTATCATCCCATGTAGGTATAAAGCTTGCGATATCACGTTTTTGGTATTGTGTTGTTCCTGTTGGGAAAGTACCATCAGGTAAGAATACACCAACAGGTAATTCATCACCTCTACCAGCCATGCTCAGTGCCAATACTTCTTTAACATAATCTGTAGCATCATCTGTAACAAAACTTAACATTTCTTTTGTACTTGTTGTCTGTTTTGGATAATCAACTTTAAATAAATTTTCTATTGCTTTATCAACACCATTAAAGTTCATCTGAATAACAGCATCTCCTTTATGAGAGTATGATTTTACAATCGCATCTTTAATACGTTTGATCGCATCATCTTTTGGTAGAATACCTGAAATTGCAAAGAAACAAGTTTGTAGAATCGTATTGGTTCTACGTCCTAATTTTGCTTCGTGGGCAACTTTCGTTGCATCTATTACATAAAAGTTAACTTCTTTATCAATGATCTGCTCTTGTGTTTTCTGTGGTAATTGCTCCCAGATCTCATCTTTTGAAAAAGGTGAATTAAGTAGGAAAGTTCCTCCTTTTCTCACTTTTTTAAGCATGTCATATCTTTCGATATAGTTATATTGGTGACAAGCTATAAAATCAGCAGTGTTTATTAAATAAGTAGAGTATATCGGATCAGGTCCAAAACGTAAATGTGAAATAGTTTGTGAACCTGCTTTATTTGAGTCATAAACAAAATACCCTTGAGCATAACCTTCTGTTGTATCTCCAATAATTTTAATGGAGTTTTTATTAGCACTTACTGTACCATCAGATCCTAAACCATAGAACAAACTGTTAAAAGTAGATTTTTTGGTTTGGAATATATCTCCAATTTCAATATTTGTTTTAGTAATATCATCATTGATACCTACTGTAAAGTGATTTTTTGGAGTCTCTTTATCCAGGTTATCATAAATTGCTTTTACCATTGCCGGAGTAAACTCTTTTGAAGAAAGTCCGTAACGACCACCAACTATTTTTGGCATTTCTTTACCACTTTCTACAAATGCTGTAACCACGTCAAGATAAACAGGCTCTCCAACACTTCCAGATTCTTTGGTTCTGTCCATTACTGCGATACTTTTTACAGTATCAGGAATTTTATCGATAAAGTAATCCATATCAAACGGACGATACAAACGAATGATCAATGCACCAACTTTTTCGCCTTGTTCTACCATTGTCTCAATGGTTTCAATAACTGGTCCTTGACCTGATCCCATTAATACAATAACTTTTTCTGCTTCTGGGTGTCCTATATAATAGAAAAGTGAATATTTACGACCTGTGTGTTCGTAAAACTCATCCATTGTTTCCTGTACAATGGCAGGAGTTTGGTCAAAATATAAGTTAGCAGCTTCACGAGCCTGGAAAAACAAATCAGGATTTTGTGCTGTTCCTCTAATTACCGGGTTCTTTGGATTTAAAGCGCGTTCTCTATGTTCCATCACTTTATCAAAAGGCATCATGGCTTGGATAGTTTCATCTGATATGCCATCAATTTTTTGAATTTCATGCGATGTACGGAATCCATCAAAAATATTCAAAAAAGGAATTCTTGATTTTAAAGTTGCAACTTGTGCAATCAAGGCAAAATCATGTGCTTCCTGTACGGAACCTCCAAATAACATAGCAAAACCAGTTTGACGAGTTGCCATTACATCAGAATGATCACCAAAAATAGAGAGTGCATGCGTAGCTATAGTTCTTGCTGCTATATGAAAAACTGTAGGTAATAACTCACCAGCAATTTTATACATATTAGGGATCATTAGTAATAAACCCTGTGATGCAGTAAAAGTAGTTGTTAAAGCACCACCTTGTAAACTTCCGTGAACAGCTCCTGCAGCTCCTCCTTCACTTTGCATTTCTACAACATTAGGGATTTCACCATATATATTGGTCATGTTTTTTGAACTATACTCCTCAGCATGTTCTCCCATAGGAGAAGAAGGCGTAATTGGATAAATAGCACAAACTTCATTTGTCTTATGTGCAACGATCGCTACCGCTTCGTTTCCATCACAGATAAGTTTTTTAGAATTTTTTTCCATTTTGTTATTTTTTATTTAACTTGATTTTTTGAATAAAGACATTTTTAATGTTCAAAAATAATCATAAAATATGACTTGTATTTTTGAGCGCGTAAAAGTACTTCAAATATATTGCTTAAATAATGATATAAATCAGTATGACTGAAGAATTTGGCAAAAGTATGAAAAATACATCATTTGTGTACCTTGTGTTGCATAAAGAAATAAAAAAACTGCTTCAAATTGAATTGAAGCAGTTTTAAGTTTAATCTTTGATTTGGAATTACTCTCCGTGTAACCACACTTTTTTAGCCAATAATTGCTCGTCTGTTTCTACGTGATTTTCATCAGGAACACAACAGTCAACCGGACAAACGGATGCACATTGTGGCTCATCATGGAAACCTTTACATTCAGTACATTTATCAGTTACAATAAAGTAAAACTCATCGCTTAAAGCTTCGTTCTCTTCGCCAGCATCAACTTCTTCACCATTGCTAGGTAAAGTAATTGTTCCGCTTAGAGCAGTTTCGTCAGAATAAGACCATTCTTGATCTGGTTCGTAAATAGCGTTGTTTGGACATTCTGCAACACAAGCGTCGCAATTAATACATTCGTCGGTAATTATAATAGCCATAATTATTATTTTTTTAGTTTTAATTAAAGAGCAAAGTTAAATAAATTTATTGTAATAAATTGATATTTTGAAATTTAGAATAATTCCAAATAGCATTTTTTGTACTAAATGAAGTAACAATAATTACACTACCAATTAAAGTGATAAATATCATGCATTAGTATATGAGTCTGGATTATTTTTGGTACCTAATTTTTCTAAAACTTAGAAAAAGACTATTTTTACAAAAATTTAAAAAGTTAAAATGACACTAGATAAAACAAAATCTACTTCTAAAAAAAAGGTAGAACAAGTTAATGCTGTTGTGATACGGTTTGTAGGTGATTCGGGTGACGGAATGCAACTTACCGGTACACAGTTTACAGACACCTCTGCAATGTTTGGAAATGATGTATCCACTTTTCCAAATTATCCTTCAGAGATTAGAGCTCCACAAGGTAGTTTGTATGGAGTTTCAGGATTTCAGGTAAATATTGGAAGTGTTGAGATTAGCACTCCAGGTGATGATTTGGACCTTTTGGTAGCAATGAATCCAGCTGGTCTAAAAACCAATTTAGCAGCGGTTAAACCTGGGCATACTATTATTGTAGATACAGATTCTTTTACTAAAAAGAATTTGCAAAAAGCCGAATATGAAAGCAATCCGTTGGAAGATGGAAGTCTTGACAATTATCGTGTTATTGAAGTTGCAATGACTACTCTAACAAGAGAGTCTCTTAAAGATTTAGGCTTAGATAATAAAAGTATTGTTCGAAGTAAAAATATGTTTGCTTTGGGTATGGTTTATTGGATGTATAACAGAGATATTAACCATACATTAGATTTCTTTAATAAGAAATTTAAATTCAAACCTTTAATTGCTGAGGCAAATTCAAAAGTAATTAAAGCTGGTTATTTTTATTCAGAAACTTTAGAATTGATTCCTAATTCTTATTCCATTGCTCCATCTACAATGCCTAAAGGGACTTATAGAATTGTAAATGGTAATACTGCAACAGCTTGGGGTTTTTTAGCCGCAGCTGAAAAGTCAGGTTTGGAATTATATTTAGGATCATATCCAATTACTCCTGCAACCGATATTTTACACGAGTTGGTAAAACATAAGCATTTTGGCGTAAAAGCTTTCCAGGCAGAAGATGAAATAGCAGGTGTTACTTCAACCATTGGAGCAGCATTTGCAGGTGATCTTGCAATTACTACAACGTCGGGACCAGGTTTAGCTTTAAAAGGAGAAGCAATTGGTTTGGCTATGATGACAGAGTTACCAATGGTAATTGTAAACGTTCAACGTGGTGGTCCTTCCACAGGAATGCCAACAAAAACAGAACAATCAGATTTATTACAGGCTATGTATGGTCGTAATGGTGAAAGTCCGGTAATTGTTATTGCAGCAAGCACTCCTGCAAATTGTTTTGATTATGCTTTTGAAGCATCAAGATTGGCAGTGGAACATATGACTCCGGTTATTTTATTAACGGATGGTTATATAGCAAATGGGTCAGAGCCTTGGAAAATAAAATCCATCAATGAAATGCCTGATATTACACCAAGAATTATAACTGGTGATTCTGATGAGACAGGTCCATTTGATAGAGATAATGATAAGTTAGCACGAAATTGGGCAATTCCAGGGACTCCTGGATTGGAACATAGAATAGGTGGTTTAGAAAAAGATGAGTTAACAGGAAATGTTTCTCAACAGCCATTAAACCATGAGCAAATGACAAATATAAGAGCAGAAAAAGTAAGGCGTGTTGCAAACCATATTCCAGCATTAAAACCTGAATTTGATCAGGAAGGTGATCTGCTGGTAATTGGTTGGGGAGGAACTTATGGTAGTTTACACTCTGCAGTAAGAGAGTTAAATAAAGAAGGTGTAAGTATTGGACATGTACATTTTACTTATTTAAATCCAATGCCAAAAAATACAGCGGATGTATTTTCTAAATATAAAAAAATAATTGTTTGTGAGTTAAATAAAGGTCAGTTATCTTTTATATTGAAAGGTAAATTTAATCAATACGATTTTTCACAATACAATAAGGTGCAAGGTTTACCATTTTCAGTGGTTGACCTAAAAGCAAAATTTAAAACTCTATTAAAAGATATTTAAAATGGGAGAAGTAGCAGTAAAAAAATATACGTTCAAAGATTTTCAAAGTGATCAGGAAGTAAGATGGTGCCCGGGATGTGATGATTATGTGATTTTAAGATCGATGTTAAAGGCACTTCCTGAAATGGATGTTAAAAAAGAAGATGTAGTTTTTATCTCAGGTATTGGTTGTTCATCTCGTTTTCCATATTATGTTGATTCTTACGGAATGCATGGTATACACGGTAGAGCAGCTGCAATTGCCAGTGGTGTGAAATTAGCAAATCCTAATCTAAGTGTTTGGGTAGCTACTGGAGATGGAGATGCGATGGCTATCGGAGGTAACCACTTTATTCATGTTTTAAGACGTAATCTGGATTTAAATATTGTTTTGTTTAATAACGAAATTTACGGACTAACTAAAGGGCAGTTTTCACCTACATCTTTAATAGGTCAAAAGACCAAGTCATCCCCTTACGGGAATACACAGCCGCCTTTTCAACCTGGAGAGCTGGCAATAGGTGCCAGGGCAAGATTCTTTGCTAGAATAGGAGGGAATACACCTAAAGAAATGACAAAACTTTTTATAGATGCTGAAAAGTTCAAGGGAACATCTTTGATTGAGGTGTTGCAAAACTGTGTAATCTTTAATGATGGTTGTTTTACACAATATACAGACAAATCTGTAAAAGACGAACAACAACTTCATGTTGAACATGGTGAGTCAATGCTTTTTGGTAAGGATAAAAATAAAGGACTTGTTTTAGATGGTTTATCATTAAAAGTGGTTACTATTGGAGAAGAAGGTGTCAAAAAAGAAGATATTTTAGTACATGATGCAAAATGTGAAAATGAGATCATGCACCATATGTTGATCAATTTAAAACATCCTTTGGTTACTGGTATCATCAGAGCTGTAGAAGAAAAAACTTTTGAAGAAAGAGAAGCTGAGCTTACCGAAGAGGTAAAAGCACGTTCTAGTTTCTCAAAAGTGGATGATTTGTTCTTTTCCGGTGAAACATACGAAGTAAAATAAATATTTTTATTATATTTGAAAAAGGGTGATTTTAATCACCCTTTTTTTTTAAAATAAAAAATAATTTTGTTGACAAAGTAAAAAATAAAAAATAATGGGCTACGAAGCAATTTTAGTATTTTTATTAGCGGGAGTATTTCTTATAGTTTTAGCAAATTTTTTATCGAATCTGATTTCACATAAATCAGATAACCCTCAAAAAAAGGAACCTTACGAATGTGGTATCGAAACAATTGGTCCAACTTGGATACAATTTAAAGTAGGATATTATCTTTTTGCTATTCTGTTTTTAATTTTCGATGTTGAGGTGGTTTTCTTACTGCCCTGGGCGGTAGTTTTTAAAGAGGTAGGTACAGTTGCCTTAGTTGAGGTTATTGTATTTTTATTTATTTTAGGATTAGGATTATTATATGCATATAAAAAACGAGCGTTACGATGGGAGTAGATAGTAAGAGACGATATTTAAGTCAGTTGGAGGCTGAAGGATTAAAAGAAGTAGTTCCTGATGATTTTCCTGGTAAAGTAATTCCAGGTGGAAATGGAGGTAATATTGTAGTTACAACATTAGATTCAGTAATCAACTGGGGGCGTTCAAATTCACTTTGGTCTTTATATTTTGGTACAAGTTGTTGTGCAATTGAAATGATGCAAACGGGAGCTGCCCGTAATGATTATTCAAGATTTGGATTTGAGGTTGCCAGAGCATCTGCACGTCAGGCTGATTTGATCATTATTGCAGGGACGATCGTAAATAAAATGGCACCGGTTTTAAGAAGATTGTACGATCAAATGGCTGAGCCTAAATATGTAATTGCTATGGGAGCCTGTGCAATATCCGGAGGACCTTTTTATTACAATTCTTATTCTGTAGTTAAAGGAGCTGACCATGTGATTCCTGTAGATGTTTATGTACCTGGATGCCCTCCTCGACCGGAAGCATTATTGGAAGGTATGATCATGCTGCAGAAAAAAATAAAGACGGAGAACATGAGTCAAAAGGTCAACCCTATTGACGGATATGATGAAGGTGAAATTGTTTGATTTAATCAAAAAGATAAAATGAAAAACGAAGATTTACAAAATATTATAAATGGGCTAGCAGAAAATTTAGAGTTTTCTGAGGAAGGATCAGAGTTTTTAAATGTAATCGTTCCAAAAGAAGGATTATACAATCTTTGCAATCAGTTAAGATCAAAGAGTGATCTTGATTTTGATTATGCATATTGTATCACAGGAATGGATTGGGGTAAAGAATTAGGAGTTATTTACCATTTGGAATCTACCAGTTTAAAACATAAGATTGTTGTTAAAGTGATGACAGATGACAGAGAAAATCCAATATTGGATTCTGTTTGGGATATCTGGAGAACAGCTGAATTTCATGAATTGGAGATATATGATTTCTTTGGTGTAAAATTCAATAATCATCCGGGTTTGAGACGACTTTTCCTTACACCCGACTGGGATGGATGGCCTTTGAGAAAAGACTATGTTGATGAAGCTAATATGATTGTTAAATAAAATTTATCATGACAGATCAAGAAGTAAATACTAAAATGAAAACGGAAGAGTATTTCGTAAATATGGGGCCTCAACACCCTGCTGCTCATGGTGTGTTACGATTGCTATTGACCATTGATGGGGAGATCATTAAAAATGTTGAACCAGACTTGGGTTATATTCATCGTTCGATTGAGAAAATGTGTGAACGCGATAGTTATCAGCAAATAGTTCATTTGACTGATAGAATGGATTATTTATCATCACATATCAATAACGAAGCAGTTTGTTTGACTGTTGAAAAAGGACTTGAAATAGAAGTATCTGACAGAGTAAAGGTAATTAGAACCATTATTGGTGAGTTGACCCGATTGGCCTCACATCAATTATGGTGGGGAGTAATGGGTATGGATTTAGGTGCATTAACAACTTATTTCTATGCTTTTAGAGATAGGGAGTTGATCAATGATATTTTTGAGGAGACATGTGGAGCGAGATTAACCATGAATTATTTTGTTCCCGGAGGTTTAATGTATGATATTCATCCAAATTTTGTACAACGTACAAAAGAGTTCATTACACATTTTAGAACCAAATTACCTGAGTATGACAGATTATTGACGGGTAATGTGATTTTTGAAAAGCGTATGAAGGGAGTTGGTCTTTTAACAAAAGAAGATGCTATTTCTTTTGGAGCTACCGGACCGGTTGCAAGAGGTTCAGGTTTTGCAAGCGATATCAGAAAAAAAGATCCATACAGTGCTTTTGACAGAGTTGATTTTAAAGAAGCCCTATTTACAGAAGGGGATTCTTATGCACGATATAAAGTTAGAATCATGGAGATGTGGGAATCCATGTCAATTATAGAACAATTGATTGATAATATTCCGGAAGGAAATATCAAAGAACCTACAAAAGCTGTAATCAAATTACCAAAAGGCGAATTTTATCAGCGTGTTGAAACAGCCCGGGGTGAATTAGGTGTTTATATAAATAGTACAGGAACTAAAAATCCGTATAGAGTAAAATTCCGTTCACCGGGATTTTCAAACCTTTCGGTTTTAAACCATATATCCAAAGGAGTGAAAATTGCAGATCTGGTTGCTACAATGGCTTCTTTTGATTTTGTAATACCTGATATTGACCGTTAATAATTGAATAAGAAAATTTAATGATGAACATACCATTAAACATAGTAAGAACAGTACATGACTGGATTTTTTCCATCATGCCTGAAGGGTTAGCGACCTTTACAGAATGGATATTAATTGCAGCATTATATTTGGCACTTTTCGCAGTGGTTGGATTATATCTGGTGCTTTTAGAACGTAAAGTTGCTGCATGGTTTCAGTTAAGACTTGGTCCAAACAGAGTAGGTCCATGGGGTATTTTTCAAACCATGGCAGATGCATTAAAACTGGTTTCAAAAGAAATATACGATCCTGTCAGAGTGGATAAATTCTTATTCAAATTTGCACCTTATCTGGTAATTGTTGCCTCTCTGATAGCAATGTCTGTATTTCCTTTTTCAAAGCAATTTCAGGCGTTTGATATTAATATCGGTGTCTTTTTCTTGTTTGCTGTTTCTTCCATTGGAGTAATTGGTGTTTTATTAGGTGGATGGGCAAGTAATAACAAATTTGCATTAATTGGTGCAATGAGAAGTGGTTTGCAAACCATTAGTTACGAATTATCTGTTGGATTGTCCATTTTAACAATGGTTCTATTGACAGGTACCTTACAGTTATCTGAGATCATTGAAGTACAGCGTACCGGTGGATGGTTGATTTTGCAAGGTCATATACCTGCAATAATTGCTTTTATGATCTTTATGATCGCAGGAACAGCAGAGACGAACAGAGCTCCTTTTGATTTAGTAGAAGCTGAATCAGAATTAGGTGCAGGTTTCCATACAGAGTATTCCGGAATGCAATTTGCCTATTTCTTTTTAGCAGAATTTATCAATATGTTTATCATTGCATCTATTGCAGTGGTGCTGTTTTTTGGAGGTTGGTTATCACCTTTCGGAATTACAGAGGGTATCACCTGGTTTCCTGAATCTTTATGGTTTTTAGTAAAAGTATTGCTTATCATATTTTTAATGATGTGGTTTAGATGGACTTTTCCACGTTTGAGAGTGGATCAGTTATTAACACTTGAGTGGAAATATTTATTACCTATTAACCTGGTTAATCTGGTGATAATGGCAATAGTAATTTGGTTGAATTGGACAATTTAATAAATGAATTAGCAAGATAATGAGTTACTTTTCAGATATATATAACGGAATAAAAACCCTGCTTACCGGTATGAGTGTAACAGGTGGGTATTTTATTCGCGCACCTAAAGGAAGTATTACACAACAATATCCTGATAATCGAGAAACATTAAAAATGTTAGATCGTTTCAGAGGGGAAGTTGTGATGCCACATAATGATAACAATGAACACTATTGTACTGGTTGTCAGTCATGTGAAATAGCTTGTCCGAATGGTTCTATCGAGATCGTTTGGGACAGACAAGTAGATCCTGAAACGGGTAAAAAGAAAAAAATGATCGATAAACATATATACCATTTAGGTATGTGTACTATGTGTGGATTGTGTATTGAAGCTTGCCCTACCGATGCTATTGTTTGGGCACAGAATTATGAAAATTCAGTATATGACAGAAAATATTTAACAAAAGTATTGAACCAACCCGGTTCAAAAGTAAAAGCAGGAATTGAAGAATAGTATTATGGAAACAATTTTATTTTACATTTTAGCCGCCTTGATCGTTGTTTTTGCGATTGCATCTGTTTCAAGTCGTAAAATTTTAAGAGCAGTTATATTTCTGTTATTTGTGTTAGTTTCCGTTTCGGGAATTTACTTTATGATAGATTATAGCTTTTTAGGAGCCGTTCAATTAGCCGTTTATGGAGGTGGAGTTATTGTTTTGATAATTTTCTCTGTTTTATTGGTGCATCATGTTGAATTAGAACTGGAAGTTACTCCGCTAAGAAAAAAACTTATTGCCGGTGGAATAAGTTTTGTTGGTTTGGGAATTACCCTTTGGGCGATTTACACTTATCCATTTCAAACAGCAAGTGCAGACAGAATAATTGAAGTGAAGGATATTGGAATGAAACTACTTAGCTATGGCGAAGGAGGATTTATGTTGCCATTTGAGGTGATTAGTATATTGTTATTAGCAGTAATGATTGGAGCAATAGTAATAGCTAAAGGGGAAAAATTAAAAGAATAAACAATGATTGAAGGTATTAGTATTTACGAGGTTTTAACCCTATCAAGTGTTTTGTTTTTTATTGGGGTTTATGGGTTTTTTACAAGAGAAAACTTAATTACGATATTGATGTCAATTGAATTGATATTAAATGCAGCAGCAATTAATTTTGTGATTGTTAACACATATTTATACCCTGATTTTTTACAGGGTGCAGTCTTTTCAATTTTCATAATCGCAATGGCCGCAGCCGAAACGGCACTTGCCATAGCAATTATTATCAATTTGTATAAACTGGTGTCTTCCGTAGAAGTGAAAGATACACAGGTAATGAAATATTAATAGAAGTATAAAAATTTAAATAATATAAGATGGATTTTAGTTATACCATATGGATTCCACTGATTCCCTTAGCTCTTTTCCTTATTTTAGGATTGGGAAGCAAAAAAATACCAGCTTCTATATCCGGATGGATGGGATCACTAGGTCTGGGAGTTTCCTTTGTTTTGTCATATTATACTGCCTATCAATATTTTTTGCATGGTAAAGTAAATGGCGTTTATGAAGCAATTGTTTATAAAACAACCTGGTTAAATTTTACAGAAACACTTCATATAGATATGGGGGTTTTAATTGACCCAATTTCTGTAATGATGCTTGTTGTTGTGTCAACCATATCTTTTATGGTGCACTTGTACAGCATAGGTTATATGAAAGGAGATGATGGATTTACCCGATTTTTTGCATATTTAGGGCTTTTTAGTTTTTCTATGTTAGGCTTGGTAATGGCTACAAATCTTTTTCAGATCTATATTTTCTGGGAATTGGTTGGAGCATCTTCCTACTTATTAATAGGTTATTACTATACAAAACCATCTGCAGTTTCTGCAGCAAAAAAAGCCTTTATAGTAACACGATTTGCTGATTTTGGTTTCTTGGTTGGTATCCTAATCATTGGTTATTATACCGGTACATGGGATTTTGAACAATTAAATAATCCTGAAGGACCAGCAATTATGAACTGGGCAGCAACCTCCTTTATGGGTATGTCAGTGATCACATGGGCATTGATATTGATCTTTACGGGTGGAGCAGGTAAATCTGCGATGCTTCCTTTCCATATTTGGTTACCGGATGCAATGGAAGGTCCAACACCTGTTTCGGCATTAATTCACGCAGCAACCATGGTAGTTGCCGGTGTATATTTAGTGGCAAGACTATTCCCGATGTTCTATTTTGTGGATGATGGATTTGCTTTACAGGTAGTTGCTTATGTGGGGGCCATCTCATCACTTTTTGCAGCGATTATTGCTTTAACACAATATGATATTAAAAGAGTTCTGGCATTCTCAACCATGTCGCAAATTGGTTATATGATGTTGGCATTAGGTGTTTCAAAATACGAAGGACATGATGGCTTGGGTTATATGGCTTCTATGTTCCATTTATTTACGCATGCCATGTTCAAAGCATTACTTTTCTTAGCTGCTGGTTCAGTTATTCATGCTATTCATAGCAATGATATGAGAGATATGGGTGGATTACGTAAATATATGCCAATAACACATATTACATTTTTAATTGCAGCTTTATCTATTTCCGGTTTTCCTCTGTTTGCAGGGTTCTTTAGTAAGGATGAGATCTTGGCAGCAGCTTTTGAAAACAATATGCTGATCTATATCAGTAGTGTTTTTGTAGCAGGTTTAACAGCTTTCTATATGTTTAGATTGTATTTCTCTATTTTTTGGGGAAAAGATACAAAGTATGAACATACACCGCATGAGTCGCCAATGTCAATGAAAGTTCCAATGATATTTTTAGCATTTATGAGTATTGCAGGAGGTTATATCCACTTTAGTGAATATATATCTGCAGATCGTATTCCATTTGAAGCACATTTGAATATTTCACTTGCAGCTATTGCTACTACAGTTGGATTGATTGGAATAGCTTTGGCCTATGTTTTTTATAAAAAAGAAAATGATCTTTCCGATAGATTTTCAAATGCATTTGGTGTATTTTATAAATGGGCATATGATAAATTCTATTTTGATGAGGTCTATTTGTTTGTAACTAAAAAAATAATTTTTGGAATGACCGCTGCCCCAATTGCTTGGTTTGATAAAAATGTTGTGGATGCTTCTATGATAGGAATCGGAAATGTAACCGAACGTTTTTCATACAAGATCAAAGGAATGCAGTCTGGTAAGTTCCAGGATTACGCAATGTCATTTATAGGTGGAGGTGTTGTTATCGCCATTGTCATTTTTTATATATGGATAAATTAATTTAAGATTATGGATATTTTATCACTTTTTGTAGTTGTACCTATTATAACAGTAATTGTTTTAGGTTTTGCGAAAGATTTAAAGCAATCAAGAATGATCGCTTTGGTTGGGAGTCTGGTTCAATTTGCTATGTCAATTAATTTGATCTTTGCTTATTTAAAAGAAAGATCAGTTAATACAGATATCATGGTTTTTGTTAGAGACCTAACCTGGTTCGAAACTTTTAATATTCATTATGCGATTGGTGTAGATGCCATATCCGTTGTGATGATCGTTCTAACCTCAGTTATAGTTTTGGCTGGTGTATTTATTTCTTGGGCCGTAGATGATCTGCCAAAAGAATTTTTCATTTCATTGATTATTTTATCAACAGGAGTATTTGGATTCTTTATTTCGATCGATCTTTTTACCATGTTTGTGTTTTATGAGATTGCGGTAATACCGATGTATATATTAATTGGTATATGGGGTTCAGGCCCAAAAGAGTTTTCAGCAATGAAATTGACTTTGATGTTAATGGGTGCTTCGGCTGTACTTTCTGTTGGAATTTTTGGAATTTATTTTAATTCCAATGCCGGTGGAGGTCCTTTAACTTTCAATATATTGGAAATTGCTCAGGTAAATATTCCTGTAGCAGCTCAAAATTTGTTCTATCCTCTAACATTTATTGGTTTTGCAGTTTTAGGAGCTTTATTTCCTTTTCATACCTGGTCACCTTCAGGTCACGCATCCGCACCAACCGCAGTATCCATGCTTCATGCAGGGGTTTTGATGAAGTTGGGGGGATATGGTGTATTTAGAGTTGCCATGTATTTGTTACCTGTAGGAGCGATCAACTGGGCAGATTTCTTTTTAGTTCTTGCAGCAGCGGGTGTTGTTTATGGTGCGATGGGAGCGATCATGCAAAAAGACTTAAAGTATATCAATGCTTATGCTTCGGTAAGTCATTTAGGTCTGGTTTTATTTGCTTTATTGATGTTTAATAAAACAGCCTGGAATGGAGCAATCATTCAATCATTATCACATGGATTATTAACAGCTATGTTCTTTGCTTTGATCGGGATGGTTTATGGAAGAACACATACTCGTGATATTGCCAAGTTGGGTGGTCTTATGAAAATATTACCTTTTATTGGTGCCATTTATGTAATTACAGGTCTGGCTTATTTGGGCTTGCCCGGCTTTAGTGGCTTTGTTGCTGAGATGAATATTTTTGTTGGAGCTTTTCAACATGATGATACCTTTCACAGAGTATTAACTATTCTGGCGGTTTCTTCCATCGTCGTTACTGCGGTTTACATTTTAAGAATGGTAGGTAAAATAATGATGGGACCATTGAGTAATGAAGAATATAAAGATCTGCCAAAAGCAACCTGGTATGAAAAAACAGGTTTGGTTATATTGATGATTCCTGTTGTAATAATTGGAGTAATGCCTTTTGGCTTAGGTGAAATGTTAAAAGAAAGTATTCAACCTTTTTTAGAAAGATTACTTTAAAACTTAAATAGAAATGAACTACTGGGAAAGTTTACTATTAATGCGTAGCGAATTAGGATTATTGGCAGTAATATTATTGTTGATCATCTTTGAAATATTTTCAAATAAAAAACAAAAAGGCAATTTGGTTACTGTAGCAATTGTGCTTTTTGCGATCCATACTGTGGTAGGTTTTTTCCCCTTAGCGGATGGTAAGATATTTGGAGATATGTTTAGAACACAACCTCTTTTACACTTCTTCAAAGGAACTTTAAATGTTGGGGTTTTAATTTTATTATTACAATCGTCTGATTGGTTAAAAAAGGAAATTGTAGATCAAAATAAAGCAACTGAATTTTTTATTCTGCTGTTTTCTTCCTTGCTGGGAATGTATTTTATGATCTCTTCAGGTAATTTCTTGATGTTTTATATCGGATTAGAATTAGCATCATTGCCTGTAACAGCTTTGATTGCCTATGAAGCATATAAAAGAATATCAGCGGAAGCAGGAGTTAAGTTTATTTTATCTTCTGCATTAGCTTCTGGTACTGCCTTATTGGGAGCATCTTTTTTATATGCAACTACCGGAACGATCTATTTTGATGCAATGGCAGAAGTATTGACAATTTCTAACTTATCAGTATTAGGGTTTATATTTTTCTTTTCGGGATTGGCATTTAAAATTTCTCTTGCACCATTTCACTTTTGGACAGCAGATGTTTACGAAGGAGCACCAATTAGTATCGCTTCCTTTTTATCTGTAATTTCTAAGGGTGCTGCTGTAATGATCTTGATGATTATTTTATTTACAGCAATGCGGCCTTTGATGGAAGTTTGGGGTAAGATTATTTATATGGTGGCAATTGCAACCATGTTCATTGGTAACTTGTTTGCTTTGAGACAACAAAATATGAAAAGGTTTTTGGCATTTTCATCTGTTGCTCAGGCAGGATTTATTTTATTGGGTTTTTTATCTGATGATCAATTAGGTTATACAACAATTGTATATTTTGTTGCCGTATATATTTTCTCTAATTTAGGTGCTTTTGGTGTTGTTCAGGCAATATCCAGTGCTACCGGAAAAGAAAATATGGATGATTACGAAGGACTTTACAGAACAAATCCAAAATTGAGTTTATTGATGATGCTTGCTTTGTTTTCATTGGCAGGTATTCCTCCATTAGCTGGGTTTTTCGGAAAGTTCTTTCTATATGCAGCAGCAGCCAGTAAAGGATATTATGCATTGGTATTCATTGCAGTTGTGAATGCAACCATTTCATTATACTATTATTTATTGGTAATAAGAGCTATGTTCTTAAGAAAAAATCCTGATGCAATACCTTTCTTTAAAAGTCCGGTTGTTATGAAATTAGGCTTGGCCCTTGCAGCATTAGGTATATTAATTGCAGGTGTTTATAGTCCGTTATATAATTATATATTTTCAATTAGTAGTAGCTTTTTAAATTAAGAATTTATGGGATTAGGAGGAAAACATTTATTTGGTAGCATAGGAGATCAAAGAGTAACTTTTCTTGAAAAAAAGATTGGAGAAGATCGCATGAAATTTTTAAAGGCACTTATGGAGGCCAATGGCTATGAAGTTGTATTACAGGAAGAAAAAAGAAAAAGTGAGGAAGATCCTCAATTATATACTGTTGGTGTAACGGATATGGAGTTTAATCCAACAACTTATGTATTCCAGCGCAGATTAAAAACTTTGGATGGTGAACATATTGTTAATCAGGATTACTGGAATCAAAAATCAGAAGACACCAATCCAAGGTACTGGAAAAATTCAAAATAATTTTTTTGCCAAATGTAATTCTAATATCATTTGGTTATACAAAAGAAAACTGTCTTGTGTAAATAGGACAGTTTTTTTATTTTAAGGTTACTAAGGTTTCAGAGGTTTAATTTAACAGAAATTTAATTTCAATTTTTGCTGATATATTCATATATTTAGTGTTTGTTTATTGAATTCAAATATTCTCTTAATACAGTTAAAAAATGAAGGTACTTTTTTATACAAAAGAATTTCCTCCAAATGTTTACGGTGGAGCGGGTGTAGTTGTTGAATATCTGGCAGCTGAGTTAGAAAAAATCATGGATATTGATGTTCGTTGTTTTGGTGATCAGGATGAAGTTTCTGAGCATCTTGCAGTTAAAGGGTTTCCGTATGATAATCCTATGTTTGAAAATACAGATAGTAAACTTAAATCTGTTTTGAAT
This sequence comes from Flavobacteriaceae bacterium, assembly GCA_029939235.1. Taxonomy (GTDB): domain Bacteria; phylum Bacteroidota; class Bacteroidia; order Flavobacteriales; family Flavobacteriaceae; genus Lutimonas. The sequence goes on along the minus strand of JAOZTG010000009.1, from coordinate 12,404 downwards.
AGTCTATCAACTTGTTTGCATATGAATGCAGATGAAGTGGATGCAGATGTTGTACATTGTCATACCTGGTATGCTCAATTTGCGGGTATTGTTGCAAAACTAAGCTATGGTGTGCCATTGGTAATTACCACGCATTCATTAGAGCCGTTAAGACCATGGAAAAGAGAACAATTAGGAAGAGGATATGATGCATCTTCATGGGTGGAGAAAACTGCTATTGAAATGGCTGATGCTGTTATTGCAGTTTCAAAAGAAACCAAAGAAGATGTTCTTAAATATTTTGATGTTGATGAAGATAAGATCAAAGTAATTTATAACGGTATCAATTTGGATGAATATGTAGTAACTACTGAGACTTCTACTTTGGAAAAATTTAAAATCGATCAATCAAAACCATTTGTGCTTTTTGTAGGTAGAATTACCAGGCAAAAAGGGATCATACATTTGGTAAATGCAATTAAATACATAGATCCTGAAACTCAAATTGTTCTATGTGCCGGAGCTCCTGACACTCCTGAAATTGCCAAAGAGATGGAAGATAGCGTTAACGAAGTGAAAAAGACCAGAGATAATGTTATTTGGATAGATGAAATGTTGCCTAAAAAAGAAGTGATCCAGCTTTATTCGCATGCAGATGTTTTTTGTTGTCCTTCTATTTATGAGCCCTTCGGAATCATCAATATAGAGGCAATGGCATGTAATACTGCCGTTGTAGCAAGTGCTGTAGGAGGAATTAAAGAAGTGGTTGTAGATGGTGAAACAGGTATTTTAATTAACCTGGAACAACAGAACGTAGCACCTTTTGAACCAATTGATCCTGATAAGTTTGCCAAAGATTTAGCAGATGGGGTTAATAAATTAATAAACGACAAAGAATTAAATGATAAGATGTCAAAAAATGGAAGGAAAAGAGTAGAAGATACTTTTGACTGGAGTGCTATTGCCAAAGAACATAAAGAATTATATAAATCACTAAAAAAATAATTATGGATAATAAAGTATTGAGTATCATTTTGGGTGGTGGACAAGGTTCAAGATTATATCCTTTGACCGAAAAAAGATCAAAACCAGCAGTCCCAATTGCGGGTAAGTACAGATTAGTAGATATTCCAATTTCAAATTGTTTGAATTCAGATATTAAACGAATGTATGTGTTAACACAGTTTAATTCAGCTTCTTTGAACAGGCACATTAAAAATACTTATCATTTCAGCTTTTTTAGTCAGGCATTTGTAGATGTTTTAGCAGCAGAACAAACCATGGCAAGTTCAGAGTGGTTTCAGGGTACTGCTGATGCGGTAAGGCAAAGTCTGCACCATTTTTTGAAGCATGATTTTGAATACGCTCTTATTTTATCGGGTGATCAGTTGTATCAAATGGACTATTCTTTAATGCTTAAGGAACATATTAAAAACAAGGCAAAAATTTCTATTGCAACAATTCCTGTGAATGCAAAAGATGCTACCTCTTTTGGTATTTTAAAGTCTGATGATAAAAATGTAATAACTTCCTTTATTGAAAAGCCGGCTGCAGAATTGTTACCTGACTGGACATCAGACGTAAGTGATGATATGAAATTACAAGGAAGAAATTATTTGGCTTCTATGGGAATTTATATTTTTAACAGAGATTTGCTAATAGAATTGATGAGTAATCCGGATACATTTGATTTTGGTAAAGAAATAATTCCGCAAAGCATTGACACACACAAAACCTTAAGTTATCAGTTTGAAGGGTATTGGACAGATATAGGGAACATAGATTCCTTTTTTGAAGCTAATTTAGGCTTAACGGATGATATTCCTAAATTTGATTTGTTTAGTAATGAAAATAGAGTTTATACGCATGCAAGAATTCTTCCAACATCAAAAATATCTGGTACTACTTTAAATAGTAGTGTAATTGCTGATGGCTGTATTATTAGTGCTGCTAAAATAGAAAAATCAGTAGTTGGTGTCCGTTCCAGAATTGGCGATGAATCTACGGTGATCAATACTTATATGATGGGATCAGATTATTATGAAACCCTGGATGAAATTGAAAGTAGAAAAATTAAGGTCCTAATGGGTATTGGCCAACGTTGTTTTATAAAAAATACAATTCTTGATAAGAATTGCCGTATTGGAGATGATGTTAGGATCCATGGGAAAAAAAGTATGGAAGATGTTGAAACGGATCTGTATGTGGTGCGTGACGGTATTGTTGTTGTTAAAAAAGGAGCAACAATTCCTCATGGTTTTGTAATTTAATAAAAATATATTTTAACTATTTCCCAAACCATGCTGCTTATGAAGATAAAGTTCCATGGTTTGTATTTCTTTATTTAAAATTTTTAAAATTCAGACAGATACAATGCAGAATCAAAAAAGAATTGTTGTTGATTATGTTTCGCCAACATTGAATAACGGCGAATTCCCTATTAAAAGAGTTGTAAATGAAATTGTTCATGTTAACGCATATGTTTTAGCTGACGGGCATGATTTAATAGGTGCTTCGGTTTTATTTAAACATGAAAGTGATAGTGAATGGACAGAGTTAAGAATGAATCCAAGTTATGATAATGAATGGCATATTTCATTTACTGTTGAAAAACAGGGATTTTATGATTATAAAGTTACAGGTTGGGTAGATCATGCCTTAAACTGGCAGCACGGTATTATCAGGAAAATTGAAGATCATCAACAAGTTTCTTCTGAATTGCTTGAAGGCGTTGGTTTTATCGATGCAATTATTGAAAGAGTATCTGATTTTGACCGAGGTTATTTAGAACATTTACAAAATATTTTTACGAATAAAGATCTTTATGATAATGCTGTTTCTGAAGCAAGAAGTGACAGGTTGAATCATATTTTTTATAGTTACCCTGTAAAAAAGCTGGTTAATTCTTCCAAAGTGTTTCAGATCTATGTTGATAGATTAAGAGCCAGATTTAGTACATGGTATGAATTTTTTCCTCGTTCTGCTTCCAAAAAGAAAGGGGTTCACGGTACTTTTAAAGATTGTGAGAGATTGTTGCCAAGAGTTGCAAAAATGGGATTTGACACCCTGTATTTCCCTCCCGTGCATCCAATAGGGGAAGTGAACCGAAAAGGAAAGAACAATTCAACGGAAGCTTTAGAAGGTGATGTTGGTTCTCCCTGGGGCATTGGTTCTAAACTTGGAGGTCATAAAGATATTCATCCGGAGTTGGGAACAATTAAAGATTTTAAATCATTGGTAGAAAAGGCAAAAGGTTTTGGTTTAGAAATTGCCATGGATTTTGCCTTGCAGGTTGCTCCTGATCATCCATGGGTAAAAGAACATCCAAATTGGTTTAAATGGCGTCCGGATGGAACGGTACAATATGCCGAAAATCCTCCAAAAAAATACCAGGATATTTTACCTATTTATTTTGAGACAGAAGATTATAAGAATCTTTGGAAAGAGACCTTAGATACATTGATGTATTGGATTGACTGTGGTATTAATATATTTAGAGTAGACAATCCTCATACTAAACCTTTCTATTTTTGGAACTGGATCATTTCTGAAATAAAAAAAGAACACCCGGATGTATTGTTTTTGGCCGAGGCATTTACAGGTCCAAAAATAATGCAGCAATTAGCCAAACAGGGTTTTACACAATCTTATACTTATTTCACGTGGCGAGAATCAAAGCATGATCTGATGGAGTATGTGGAAGAGTTAACAAAGACCGAGCAAAGAGAATTTATGCGCCCGAATTTTTGGCCAAACACACCGGATATTAACCCGTTTCATTTGCAGGGAGCTAGTGAATCTAAGTATATTCAACGATATGCATTAGCAGCGACCTTAAGTTCCAGTGTTGGAATTTACGGACCGGTATTTGAATATATGATCGATACACCGCTTCCAAACAGAGAAGAATATTTGAATTCAGAAAAATTTCAAATAACACATTATGATTGGGATATCAAAAATAATTTGATTGAGATAATCTCCAAAATTAATAAGATACGTAAGGAGGAAGAGGCATTGCAACAGACAAATAATATAAAATTTTGTCATATTGATAATGATAATTTAATTGCATTTTATAAATGGAATGACTCCAAAACCAGTGAAATTTTAGTGATTATTAATTTAGATCCTTCAAACACTCAAAACGGATCCATGCAATTACCGTTGTCTGATATTAAATCGGTTGAATATGGCCGTCCGGTGCAGGTATATGATTTTATTTCAGGGAATAGTTATAACTGGTATGACGAATGGTGTTATATTGAATTACAAGCTGATTTGCCTCTTCATATATTTAAAATAAATAAATAAATGTCTGAAAAAAAAACAAAAAATATATTGCAATCTCCCTTCCATTTTGGTGAAAAGTGGGAAGAGTTATTGGACAATAAAGATTTTGTTAAAGTTTTTCTTTCCGATATTTTAGAAGATTATATTGTAAAACAACGTTGGTACGGAGGAAAAGCGAGCAAGTTAAAGTATATAGAACTTTCAGATTATTTTAGAATTCAAAATGAAGGCGAAGTATATTATGGTTTGATCTTAGAAATTAATTTTGTTGAAGCTTTTTATCAACATTATTTTTTACCAATAGCTTTTGTAACAGATGAGAGTTTTGCTATGCAAGACAGAATTCTTCCAATTAATATAAATAATCAACAAGGTTATATTATAGATGCAATCAATTTGGAGGCATTTAGGAAACTTGTATTTGAAAAGATCATTAAGGCTCACCCTAATGATCGGTCAAGGGTTCAATATCATAAAAGTGAATCATTTACAAATGTTGTTTATGAGTCATCAAGGTTATTAGGACTGGAACAAAGTAATACCTCTATTGTTTATAATGAAAAATTTATATTAAAATTCTTTAGAAGGATTTTTTCTAACAAAAATCCTGATTATGAAATGAGTTGCTTTTTATCAGATAAGAAAGGTTTTAAAAACACACCGGCTTATCAGGGAAGTATAAATATAATTGATTCTGAGAAAGAATTTATTTCCATAGCCTTAATGCAAAAATTGGTTCCTAATCAAGGAGATGCATGGGAGTATATGTTAAATGAACTTAAAACGGTATTCTCTAACTTAGAATATAAAAATATTGATATAAATTCATTACCGGAAAATGAATTGTATGCAAGATTGAGAATTGATCATATACCGGGGCAAATTATTGATTGGGTAGGAATAAATTTATTCCAAAAAATCCAGGTTTTAGCTAATCGTACTGCTGAAATGCATATTGTGTTGGGGTCTGAGTTTGAGGATACAGCTTTTACAACAACACATTTCAACGGCGATTATACGGTTTGGTTAAAGAATAGATTACTCCATCAATTTCAAAACAGGTTGAATGCTATTGAAAATAACATGCATAAACTGGATGGTTTAACCTTAGCATTAGCAAAGGAGTTTTTAAATAATAAAAATAGTATAAGAAAGCGCTTTGTGAATTTTGACTGGACAAAGTTGAAAGGGGAACGAATAAGAGTTCATGGTGATTATCATTTAGGGCAAATACTGGTTAAAGAAGATGATTTTTACATTTTGGATTTTGAAGGTGAACCCGAAAGTACCATTAGAGACAGAAAAGTAAAACAACCACCATTAAAAGATGTAGCAGGAATGTTTAGGTCTTTTCACTACGCAATTTATGCAACGATCTTTAACAATGGTGAAAAATTTAATCAATCACAAGAATCATTATTTAAGGCTGCTGAAATATTATATTCTTATTTTACAAGTATATTTTTAGAAACATATATTGTAGCAATTTTAGAAGCAAATTTAAATATAGGGTATAAACAGGAACGTGATTTTATTTTAAAATACTGCTTGTTAGAAAAAGCAGTATATGAATTAGGATATGAATTAAATTCGCGTCCGCGTTGGGCCTTAATTCCTTTAAAGGGAATATCTAATATAATTAATAAATAAACCTATGGCAAAAGTAAAATCATTTAGTCTGTTCACAGACTTCGATATCAACCTTTTTAAGGGAGGGAAACACTACAGACTATATGAAAAATTTGGAGCACATTCCATGGAATTGGAAGGTGAAAAAGGAGTGTATTTTTCTGTTTGGGCACCTACGGCAAAATCTGTTTCCGTAGTAGGCGATTTTAATTACTGGAATGCTAAACAACATCAGTTAAATGTTCGCTGGGATGAATCAGGAATATGGGAAGGTTTTATTCCAGATGCTGAGGAAGGAATGCGGTATAAGTTCAAAATTAAATCTCATAATTTTGTTGAAACAGAAAAGGCAGATCCTTATGCGTTTTTTTGTGAGAATCCGCCAAATACAGCTTCTGTTGTAAAAAATATAGAAGGATATGACTGGAAAGATGCCGACTGGATGTCTTACAGAAAAGATAAGAATAGCCTCGATAAACCATATGCTGTTTATGAAATGCACATGGGTTCATGGATGCGAAACGAAGATGATAGTTTTTTAAGTTACACTGATTTAGCAGATAAACTGGTGAAATATTTAAAAGAAATGCATTTTACGCATGTTGAATTTATGCCGGTGATGGAGTATCCGTATGATCCTTCCTGGGGATATCAGATTGTTGGTTATTTTGCACCAACTTCTCGTTTTGGATCTCCTAAAGATCTTATGTTTTTGATCGATCAATTACATAAAAATGACATAGGCGTTATATTTGATTGGGTGCCATCTCATTTTCCATCAGATGATCACGGCTTAGGCTTTTTTGATGGAAGTCATTTATATGAGCATCCTGATAGAAGAAAAGGATATCATCCTGACTGGAAAAGTCTGATCTTTAATTATGGTCGAAATGAAGTTCGTTCATTTTTAATTAGCAACGCATTTTTCTGGCTGGACAAATATCATGTTGACGGTTTACGTGTAGATGCTGTGGCATCTATGATATATCTGGATTATTCAAGAGAAGATGGTGAATGGGAGCCAAATGAATTTGGAGAAAGAGAAAATTTAGATGCAATTTCATTTTTAAAAGATTTTAATCAGGGAGTTTATGAAAACTTTGAAGGCATACAAACCATTGCAGAAGAATCTACGGCATTTCCCGGAGTTACTAAGCCTGTAGAATTAGGTGGTTTAGGTTTTGGAATGAAATGGATGATGGGTTGGATGCATGATACTTTGGAGTATTTTTCAAAGGATCCTATATATAGAAAACATCATCAAAATGAGATCACATTTAGTTTAGCGTATGCTTTTTCTGAAAATTTTGTTTTACCACTTTCACATGATGAAGTAGTGTATGGTAAAAAATCTTTATTGAATAAAATGCCGGGTGATGAATGGCAAAAATTTGCAAATTTAAGATTGATGTATGGCTATATGTATACACATCCTGGAACAAAACTTTTGTTTATGGGAGCTGAGTTCGGACAGTCTTCTGAATGGAATTTTGATCAAAGTTTGGACTGGCACTTATTAGAATATCCAATACATAAAGGTCTACAAACTTTTCTGAAGGATTTAAATAAATTATATAAAGATACTCCGGCTCTGTATGAAAAAGCATTTAGTGGTGAAGGCTTTGAATGGATCAATTTTAGTGAGAGTGAGAATTCGGTTATTTCTTATATCCGTAAGGGGCATGATAAGGTAAATGATATAATTGTTGTTTGTAATTTTACCTCAGTAGTAAGAAAAAATTACAGGATTGGCTTACCGCGAAAAGGAAGTTTGAAACAAATTTTAAACAGTGACTTTAAAAAGTACCAGGGTAGTGGAATAAGTAATGCCAAAAAATTAAGTATAGAGAAAAAAGATTGGGATAACAGGAGATATTCAACTGAAATTACGCTACCACCATTGGCAATGATTGCCTTTAAAATAATGTAAAATAATATTTTTTTCTATTGTTAAATTTCGCTTCTTTTGTAAATTGAAATGAAATAATGAGTTTATTATGATTATAAATACCGAGATAGATAGAAAAGGAAATCAATACCCTTCAAAAGTTGTAACCTGTAAAAAGGACGTAGATACTTTTTATTTTACCACAGATAATAATGTTGTTCTGCAGCTAACTGTTTTTAGAGACAGTATTTTGAGATTTAGATATACTACAAAATCAAATTTCGAAAAAGATTTTTCTTATGCCATTGATGAAAATGCAAGTAGAGGGTATAATCACTTAAGTACAAAAGACAGTGATGATTATTATGAGGTAATTACTTCAAAATTAAGATGTCAGATACATAAGATAGATTTGCGTGTGGCAATTTTTGATGCTGTGGATGGATCCTTGATCTCTGAAGATGATTCAGGTTTCCATTGGGAAGAAAATTATGAATTTGGTGGAGATATAGTAAAAATGAGTAAAGCTGCACCAAGTGGTGAAAGTTATTACGGTATGGGAGACAAGCCTGTTCAATCCAATTTAAGAGGAAAGAGATTTGAGAACTGGGTAACAGATTCCTATGCATTTGAAAGAAATACAGATCCTATTTATAAAACCATTCCTTTTTATACTGCATTACACGATAAAAAGGCTTACGGTATTTTCTTTGATAATTCATTTAGATCATTTTTTGACTTTTGTCATGAGCAGCGCCATATAACAAGTTTTTGGGCTCAGGGAGGTGAAATGAATTACTATTTTATCTACGGTCCAAAAATGATCGATGTAGTGGGAAGTTATTCTGATCTTACTGGTGCACCAGAATTGCCACCGCTTTGGACATTGGGTTTTCATCAATGTAAATGGAGTTATTATCCCGAGTCAAAAGTAAAAGAAGTTGCCAGTAAGTTTAGAGAATTACAAATTCCCTGTGATGCAATATATTTAGATATTGATTATATGGAGGGGTTTAGGTGTTTTACATGGAACAAAGAGTATTTTCCAAATCCTAAAAAAATGGTAAAGGAATTACTGGATGACGGTTTTAAAACGGTAGCTATCATTGATCCGGGAATTAAAATTGATGAAGATTATAGCATTTATCAGGAAGGTATTGAAAATGATTATTTTTGTAAACGAGCAGATGGACCATACATGAAAGGTAAGGTCTGGCCCGGTGAATGTTATTTTCCGGATTATACAAATCCGAAAGTAAGAAAATGGTGGTCGGGTTTATTTAAAGAACTGATCGATGATATAGGAGTAAAAGGAGTGTGGAACGATATGAATGAGCCGGCAGTAATGGAGGTTCCGAATAAAACATTTCCAATTGATGTTCGACATGATTATGATGGAAACCCATGTAGTCATAGAAAAGCCCATAACATTTATGGTATGCAAATGGCAAAAGCTACTTATGAAGGGTTGAAAAAATACTCCTATCCAAAACGACCATTTGTTATTACGCGTTCTGCTTATTCGGGTACACAAAGATATACTTCAACATGGACAGGTGATAACATAGCAACCTGGGATCATTTATGGATCGCTAATATTCAGGCACAGCGAATGAGCCTTTCAGGTTATTCTTTTGTAGGTTCGGATATCGGAGGTTTTGCTGAGCAACCAACAGGTGAATTATATACAAGGTGGGTACAACTAGGTGTGTTCCATCCTTTTTGCAGGGCACACTCGTCTGGTGATCACGGTAATCAGGAACCATGGTCATTTGATGAAGATGTGATAAATATTGTCAGAAAATTTATTGAACTTCGTTATCAGTTGCTTCCCTATATTTATACTGCTTTTTGGAGATATATCAATGAAGGAATTCCAATTGTAAAATCATTGGTATTGTTTGATCAGGATGATCATCAAACCTATGACAGAAATGATGAGTTTATTTTTGGTGAAAATATATTAGTTTGCCCGATTATGGAACCTAACGCTCAAGGCAGAAGAATGTATCTTCCAAAAGGAAACTGGTATAATTTCTGGTCGGATGAGTTTATAAAAGGAGGCAAAGAAATGCGAGTGGAAGCTGATATAGATTCCATGCCAATTTTTATCAAAGAAGGTGCTATACTTCCTAAATATCCTGTGCAGCAATATGTTGGTGAAAAAGAAATAGAAGAAATGACCCTTGATGTTTATTATAAAAAGGGAAAAGAGAAGAACTTTTTATATGAGGATGCAAATGATGGGTACGATTATAAAAAAGGACGTTTCAGTTTGCGGAATTTTACTTTAGTTGGAAAATCAAATGAATTGATCATTCAGCAACATAAATTTGGAAAGTTTATCACTTCCTATAAAACTTTTAAGATCAGGTTGCATGGCGTTCCGTTTAAAATAAGTAAAATTCAAATTGATAACAGCGATTTTGATTTAAAAGATCTAAAAGTGAACGGAGACAATACTATTACCGTATCTAAGGAATTTATGGAACTTCATATTATAGGAGAATAAATTAAACCAATTATTAATTAACAAATTATTAAAATCCAACAGCTTTAAATGTTGGATTTTGATTTATATGGAGATATTTTATAATAATTAAGAAGTGCTCTGCTTATTTTAATAAATGAACTAATCAAGACTTTTTTCAATGTAATTTACAAGGAATTAACCATTTCTAAATGTTGTAATCAAATAATTAATGCTATTTTTGCCGCTTACTAATTTTTAAATAAGAAAATCAATGACAAGTAAATATAATAAATGGTATCATCCGTATAAGCCGGCAAAGGAATTTGAGAAAAGAGCTGCATATTTTAGTATGGAATTTGGGATTCATCAGGCATTAAAGATCTATTCCGGTGGATTAGGCTTTTTAGCAGGATCACATATGCGTTCAGGATTTGAATTGAAGCAAAATATGATCGGAATTGGAATGTTATGGAAATATGGCTATTATGATCAGGGAAGAAATGAAGACCAGACACTTCGTGTAAATTTTATCGAAAAAAATTATAACTTTTTAGAATATTCTGGTATTGAAGTAGATGTAAAAATACATGACAATCCTTCAGTAAAGGTACGTGCTTACGTGCTAAAACCGGAAATATTTGGAACTGTTCCAATGTACTTTTTATCAACAGATGTAGAAGGAAATGACTTTCTTTCTAAAACAATTACCAATTATCTTTATGATGCAAATGAGTTGACTCGTATTTCTCAAAGTATTGTTTTGGGAATTGCAGGGGCAAAAGTTGTAGAAGCTCTTGGTGGTTCAGATATCTATCATTTAAATGAAGGACATGCCTTACCTGCATTTTATTATCTACGAGATCAGGGTGTAAAAAAGAACCAGATGGTATTTACTACTCATACTCCAGAAAAAGCAGGAAATGAAGAAAGAGATGCACGTCATTTAAATCGTTGTGGTTTTTTTGGTAGAAGGTTGAATGATGAAGAACTTGCGAAAGAATCTGTTAATGATGGTAATATCAACTATACGGTGTCAGCCTTAAGAATGGCTAAAAAAGCAAATGCTGTTTCAAAATTGCATGCAAAGGTTTCTAATGATATGTGGAAAGATTACGAAGGTATTTGTAAGATCATTCCAATAACCAATGCACAGAATCAAAAATTCTGGCAGGATACTGAGATTAAAAAGATCTGGAAAAAAAGAAATGCAAAAGCTTTTAGAGAAAGAAAAATTGAATTAAAAAAAGAACTTTTTGAAGTAGTTTCAAATCAAACTATGAAAATGTTTGACCCTAATGTGTTTACTATCGTTTGGGCGAGAAGATTTGCAGGATACAAAAGAGCAGATCTTTTGTTACACGATATAGAGCGTTTTGAAAGGTTGATCACTAACGAAAAATATCCTATCCAGATCATTTGGGCAGGGAAACCTTATCCTTATGATTACTATGCAATTGATATTTTTAATCATTTGGTGAATATTTCAAAATTCAAATCTAATTTAGCTGTCCTTGTTGGTTATGAAATTGACCTTTCAAGAGAAACGAAAACAGGATCAGATATATGGTTGAACACTCCAAGAATTACACGTGAAGCTTCCGGTACAAGTGGTATGACTGCTGCAATGAATGGATCGGTAAATGTTTCTATCAATGACGGATGGATTCCTGAATTTGCTAAAGATGGAGAAAATAGCTTTGTTTTACCAGAATTGGATCATAAATTACCAGTATGGGAGCAAGATAAATTAGATGCTGATAATTTATATGAAATTTTAGAGAATAAGGTATTGCCAACGTATTATGACAAGCCAAAAGAATGGTCGGAAATTGTATTTAACGGTATAGATGATGTGATTCCTGAATTTACAAGTAACAGAATGGCAACAGACTATTATAATAAACTTTTTAAGTAAATTATAAAATAAGACAGGTAAAATGCGGGTGAAAACCCGCATTTTTTGTTTTACAAAAGTTTTGATTATTTTTATTTTGTATCTGTTATTTATTTTTTTAAATTTTAAGGTACGACCACGAATTTAATGGAAAAGCTAATGAAACATTATTTGATATTGCTTGATTGAAGGGTGGCCTTCAAGAATTTGATATTCTAAAGAAAATAAAAACTTAGTAAAACCGAGAA
>JAOZTG010000203.1 GCA_029939235.1 Flavobacteriaceae bacterium | reverse complement strand
ACAATAGCAACTTTACCACATTTTCCTTCATCCATTAATTGATATGCTTTATCCACTTCATCAAGTCCGAACCGATGGGTTACAAGGTCTTCCGGATGAATCCCCCAGCGAACAATTCTTTCCACCAATTCTTCCATTCTCCAGATATTCGTTACCCAGGAACCATAAATGGTAATTTGATCGTGTATAATGTCAGGACTAGGATTAAACTCTACGGTTCCTCCTTCTCCTATCATCACCATTTTTCCCCATTGGCGGGTAGCTCTTATGCAAAGCTGACGACCATCGGTATGACCGGAGCAATCCACAGTTCTTTCAAAACCTTTGCCTTGATAGGTTTCATTGATCACATCCTGTAAAGTATTTTCATCAGAAACAAATACAGCATCTGCCAATCCTAATTCCATTGCAATATCACATCTTTCTTTAACGGTATCAACACCTACAAGTTTATTTGCTCCCAAAGCTTTTGCAAGCATTAAAGCTGCTAATCCTACAGGTCCTAATCCAACAACCAATACAGCATCATTTCCTGATACTCCAATTTTCTCTAATCCTTCATAAACAGTTCCAAAACCACAGGCAACCTGAGCTCCATCGGTATAAGTGAGTTCATCGGGTAATAGAACACAGTCTTTTTCATCTGCAAGAATATAAGGAGCCATTCCGCCATCACGTTGCCATCCGTATGCTGCTCGTGTTGGGCTTGTGCAGGAGATCATATAGCCTCTACGACAATCATTACACACGCCACAACCTGAAATATGGTATAAAACAACACGGTCGCCTTCTTTAAAACGCTTCATATCATCACCACATTTTATTATTTGTCCGCAGGGTTCATGACCGGCAACTTTACATTGATAAGCCTCAGGACCTTTACCTAAATGCTCCCGATAAATAGCTCTGATATCACTTCCACAAATGGTGGATGATTTAGTTTTAACCAAAACTTGTCCTGGTCCGGGAACAGGAATATCAACTTTTTTCATTTCTACAGTACTGTTTCCCGGAAGGAATGCAGCATCCATTGTTTTTAAATTCATTGTATAAATTTCTATTTTGTTATTTCATTATTTAGATCCCAAAGATCTTCCCATCCTTTAGCGTGTTCCCATAAAAATACCTGCCCTTTGATCAATCTGCAATTTTTATCTATTTTAGATATTTTTTCCATTTCTTCAGAGAGAATTAGGTCTCCATTGGCTACTCTTAAATTGCTTAATATCTTTTCCGGTTTAACCGAAAAAGGAATCACCACATGTCCTCTTTGGACACCCCATTTTACACAAACAACTGCTGGGTGTACATTCAGTCTTTTTGCAATATCAACAATAACCGGATCTTCAATATCAACAGTATCATCAATGGTTTTGTCTCTTTCTGGTCTTCCGGGAGAGCCAATTGGGGAGTATCCAATGGGAAGAATATCATTTTCTGCCAAATAATTATACAACTCATCTTGTTGAAAATGGGGATGGATCTCCATTTCATTTACTGCCGGTTTTATTTTGGCATCTTGCAATAATAAATTCATTTTTGGAATGGTCATATTCGATGTTCCAATATTTCGAACAAGTCCCATTTTAACCAATTGTTCCATTTGTTTCCAAACTTTCATATAATCTTCATGAAGATAAGGTTTTGAGTCAGGGTTTCTGCTGCTTACATCACAACCGGGTGCATGATAATTTGGAAATGGCCAGTGCACAAGGTATAGATCAAGATAATCTAACCGCAGATCTTTTAAGCTTTGTTTACAGGAAGCAATTACCTCTCTGTCTCCATGCATATCATTCCACACTTTTGAGGTGATCCAAAGGTCTTCTCGTTTAATTGTATTATCAGAAATTAAATCAGAAAGTGCTTTTCCTATTTCTTTTTCATTTCCATAAACGGAAGCACAATCAATATGACGATATCCATTCTTTATAGCAAATTTAACCGCTTGAGCTACTTCATCATTAGAATAGGTGTCAGATCCAAATGTTCCAAGTCCGATCACAGGTATTTTATCTCCTGTATTCAATAATATTTTTGGTATCATGATGATTTTATATTAGCAGGGTGTTACACCTTTTTTTAATATAATATTACCATACTTAGCTGTTTCTCCCGTCATAACTACTGCAAAAGCATTTTTAGCCCTTTCATAAAATGCAAACCTGTCAATTCGCTCAGTTGCAATTATTTGAGGATTTGACAATTTCACTTTTTCTAAATAGGAGGATTCCACAGTAGGATCTAAAGAATCTCCCTCAACAGCTGCCATCATAATTAGTGGTGCATCCACATAACTATCCAATTCAAAAAGTGGTAAAACCGCTTCCAGCAAAGCGGGGATTTTAATTCCGTCTGCTCTCAATACATTGGTATTAAATGTCTCACCAGGAAAGTGAGCATCGGCAAAAATAATTTCATCTCCATGCCCCATACGAGCTAAAACACTTAGTAATTCAGGACTAATAACTGGTGATATTCCTTTTAACATAATTATATTTTTAGTTTAACATTGCTTTAAATATTATTTTATCATTTGAAGATTGATCCGGTTGTTTTATTTTTTCTATAAGCAGATCAAATGAAGCTATTGCAATTTCAGTAACGGGCTGTACGATATAAGTGATTTCCGGAGTAAGAGCACTCAAAGAAGGATTATTACCGAAGCTGATGATAGAAACATCATCAGGAACTGAAATCTTCATTTCTTTTAACTGACTAAAAACTCCAATCACCATTAAATGTGAATCACAAATTATTGCATTTGGTTGGATCTTGTTCTCAAATAATCTTTTAGCAGCCAGTTTACCTTCTTCAATTGTGAATCCATTATCGGCAATATAATTATTATTGTAGGGGATACCGAGTTTTTTGATCATATACTGATATCCGTTTATTCTATTTCTAAATACACTAATTTTATCAGATCCGGATATGTGTACTATACGATCTCGACCTTTTTGGAAAAGATCCTTTACAACTTTTGCAACGATATCATAATTATCAGTTTCAACTTTTGGAACATCTATACTGTCAATTACCCTGTCGAACATTATCAATGGGATATTGTATTTTTTTAAATTTTTATAGTGATCGGAAGTAGTTGTTTGCATAGAAACGGAGGCAATAACACCTGCAACATTGTTATGAATTACAGAGTCAAGTACTTTTTTTTCAAGTTCTATACTTTCATTTGTTTGAAAAACAGATACGATATAATCCTTACTATAAGCCATATCCGTAATCACACTGATAATATTTGCAAAAAAATCATGATTTATATTCGGAACAATAACCGCAATCACATTTTTTACAGTGCCTCTTAACTTTAGAGCATTCATATTTACTTTATAACCATGTTTTTTGGCATATTTAACAATTCTCTTCTTGGTTTCTTCCTTAACCTGAGGGCTATTTCTCAAAGCCCGGGAAACTGTAGAGTGATGAATTTTAAGTTTTTTCGAAATATCTTTTATAGTAATTCTTTCTGTCATATTTACTAATAAATGCACACGTGTGCAAGATATTGAAAAATATTTAAAAAAATATCAGAGTTGACTTTTTTGTTCAATTGTTTTAAGAAAACAGAAGAGTTCTTTAATTCATTATCAATTCAAAAATTATGTAATACATTGAAATTCAGTTAATAAAATCAAATAATTAAAAAGTGGCTTATATATTTATAGGTGTAAAATCACAAGAAATATATATAGATTAAATCTGATTGAAATCTCAGGAGTACTCTTTTTAGATGTGGATCTACTAAAATTCTGGACCTTACCAAAAATACTAAAGGAATTGAAGATCAGAAAAGAAGCTATGGAACATTTTGGTGCTGCTTTTATGAGTGTTGGAATTGTTACACTCGCAGGGAGAGTAGGTTATATACCAATGCTTCACAATCGGATGATATCATTGACGATGCATTAATGCGTTTTGAAAAGGTATTATACCAATTTAACATCACAATGTCGCATTGAGATTGTTTAATTTTTACAATATTTTTGTTAAAATAGTTGACTATAACTAAGGCTATACTAAAATATTTTGCCTCAATCTTGCAAAAATTAATTCAATTCAATTACACGACATTATAAAATTAAATTGGTATTAAAACCAATTGTGGTCATTTAAATTAAATATCTGATAAACAATAATATATAGATCGTTGTTAATATTTAAAACAGAAAAGGATTAGATCATTTTAAATTAGGAGTAAATAATAATACAAAATATTGGTATTTATCCTTTCTGTTTATACCCATAAATTACATCATTTATAGGTGTGTGAATAATAAAATTACCAGCTGCGTGTATAAAACATAGGTTAATAGGTGATTTAATCAAAGTTAGTACAACACTTCGTTAAAACTAAAATGGAAGGTTTTAATATGCCCCCTCTTTGTATCATTTTTCCTGTAATCTAATCATGGCAGTTGCAGCCCATAAAACAGCAGCTTGCCCATGAAAATTACCAGTGCTTTTTGGGCGTGTGAGATAATGTTTTTTGTTATCCTTTGCGTTTGTGCCAACACAAACATTTTCGGTTTCTCCTTTTTCGTTTACATAAGTAGCTAGTGCATTCCATGCTCTTTCTACGTTAGAAGAATATTTATCGAACGAAAGCCACCCATTATCTATTCCAGAAGCCAGGCCATATAAAAACATTCCAGTACACGACGATTCAGGATAACTTTCCGGATCATCTAACAACTGGTGCCACATTCCATCTGCTCCTTGATAGTCGAGCAAAGTTGTCATCATTTTTTTGTAGGCTTCTAAAATTGTATCATAGTGTTCGTGATTTTCTGGCAATACTAACAATAATTCAGTCATTGCGGCAGCAGCCCAACCATTGCCTCGTCCCCAGTAAAACGGGGCATCGTCGCGGTGGTAAAAAAGACCGTTTGGTTTTTGAAGTTTATCGCAGTACACTTTTATTTGTAGTGCCGCACGGTCGAGATAAACCATTTCGTTTGTCGATTTATATGCTTGTACCTGCAATGAACCCACCATGTACATATCGTCAATCCAAAAACG
>JAOZTG010000008.1 GCA_029939235.1 Flavobacteriaceae bacterium | reverse complement strand
CTTATACACAAGATTTATCTGATGCAGGTAAATTAGATTCTTATGGTTGGGGTTTTACCAATTCATTTTGTACAGAGATGTATTATGGTGGTATTGAAAGTGGACGCCCTCCATTTGAAGCAGGTTGTTCTTCAAGAGATGTGGATTACTTACATGTAACCAACTGGAAAAAAGCTGAAAAATTATTAAAAAATGGTACAATCAAACCAATGATGGTTCGTGGTCACAGAGTAATTAAAATAGCAGATGCTGTTAAGCATGATTTATTTTTCTTAGTTCCTGAGCCAAAATCACCTCATGGTGTTGATGTTGACCCAACCGGTCAATATATTGTAGTAGCCGGTAAATTAGATTCTCACGCTTGGGTTTACAAGTTTGATAAAATAATGAAAGCTATTAAAGATAGAAATTTTGAAGGGAAAGACAGGTACGGTATTAATATTATCAAATTAGAAGATGCTTTACATGGTAGTGTTGAGGTTGGATTAGGACCATTACACAACCAATATGATAGTAAAAAAGGTATTATTTATACTTCTATTTATGTAGATTCACGTATTACCAAATGGGATTATATCAACCTAAAAGTATTAGGTTATGTGCCTTCTCATTATAATGTAGGTCACTTGGTATCTGCTTCCGGAGATACTCAAAAACCTCATGGTAAATATTTAATTTCTTTAAATAAATTATCTATTGATCGTTTTAACCCGGTTGGACCTTTACATCCACAAAATCACCAACTTATTGATATAAGTGGTGATGGAGACCCTGTTGTAATATATGATTTACCATTACCAATGGGTGAACCTCATTATACAACTTTAATTCACCTTGATGAGTTTAAGTCAGAGGAAATCTATCCTGTAGGAACTAACATTATTACAGATGAAAAATCTAAGCATTTTACTGCATTAGGTGCTGAAAAGACTACCGTAAAGGGTAAAAATGTATATGTTTATGGAACCATAAAAGATGGTAAAATAACTCCGGATAACCTTAATGTAAAACAAGGTCAAACGGTATCCTTATATATTACAAATCATGGTCAAACTAAATTAGATCATTATGTTTATCAAATTTCTGCCTATGACAAAATGTATCATTTTAGTCCGGGTGAAACGGCCACTATTAAGTTTTTAGCTGATAAATCTGGTATGTATCCTATCTTATTAGATGCGCAAAACAGTCCATCGAAACGTCAGTTAGTTGGTTATTTAGCAGTTGAGTTTGATCAGGTTGCAGATAATGATAGAGTATTGGCTTATACAGATCGTATCAACGTAGACATGAAAATGCAATCATTTAAACCATCGGCAATTGAGTTAGCAAACCTATTACCTGGTGAATTGGAATATTTGAACTATGGTTGTAGTGCTTGTCATAAATTTGGTAGGGAGTTTAACGGACCAGATTTAGCGATGATCGAATTACGTAGAGATGACAAATGGCTAAAAGAATGGATTTTAGATCCGGATTCTAAAATGAAAGATACCGATATAGAAGCTATGCGTCAGCATTATAAACTGGCAATGCCTAATCAAAATGTTTCTAAAGAGGATGCAACAAAGATTATTGCCTATATGAAAGCAAAATCGAAGGAAGTAATGGAAGCTAAATCTGGCGACACAAGTGCTGCTGGTGCTGGTGGTGATTTTGGGAATGGTAAAGCAACTTACGATACCAAATGTATGGCTTGTCATTCTACCGGTGTAACGGGTGCTCCTAAATTAGATGAAAAAGAACGTTGGGCAACAATTGGAGCTCAAGGTATGGATGTACTTCTTGATCACACAATCAAAGGATTCCAGGGAAAAATTGGTGTGATGCCTCCAAAAGGTGGATTCACTGATTTATCTGATGATGACATGAAAAATGCAATCAAATATATGTTAAGCGCGGCAGGAGCTACCGCCAAATAATCTACTCTCCCGAGTAAGAATTAATTTTTTACTCGGGTTTTTTTAAGAATTAACGCCGAATTTTTATTCGGTCTAAATTAAAATAAACTATTAATATTACTTTTTTTAAAGAAACAATTGATCTTGTTTTTTGCTAAATTTGTAATAGAACTAAAAAAATTATATATAATATGGATAGTCAAGCAAAAAAATTTGGACTTCTGTACAAAATCTTCGCTGTAGTTGGATTATTGTTAATCATTGCAGTATATTTTATGCCTATATGGTGGGTGGCTTTACAAAGTCATCAATACCCAAAATCAATGTATCCAAAAGGTATTCGTATTGAATTTAAATACGATGGAGTTTATAATGGCTGTGAAGGAGTACAGGAAAGATCGGAAATTACAACTAATGAAGGAGCAGATTGTTTAATGGAAATGACTGCAATTAACCATTATATCGGTATGTACCCAATAGTACAAGGCATCAATAGTCGTATGTATGAAGAAGTAAAAGAAGGACAAATAAAACCGGTACCGGAATATTATGTTTTTGATACTAAAAAAGATGGGGAAGGTGAAGATGTTATTGATCCTGAAACCGGCAGCCCATTGCAAATTGATGTTACACCACAATACTTGAAAATATTGAATGGTATTTTGGTTAATTCAAGGTATATTTTTGTTGTTTTGGGTTTATTGGTAATCGTTTTTATTGTAACTCCTAAGAAGAAGAATGCAATATTTGCTATATTACCATCATTGTTACCGTTTTATTTCCTTTTTCTTTATATGTATTCCATGTATTGGTATGGTCATCATTTAGATTTACACGGCGGTGGAGCTTTTGCAGGTATTAAACCATTTATGCCAACTGTTTTCGGACATGGTAAAGTGGCTCAGTTTGAAACAGTTGCTTATCCTTATTATGGGTTCTTTGTGGCACTTGGAGTATTTGTTTTTTTATTGTTAGCAATATTGTTTAAAAGAAAATCTATTTCATTAAAATCGAATAGTTAATTTGTGGTTTTATAGTTAAGCTGTCTCTTTAAATGATTTCATAGTTAGTTGTTTATTTTCATACTTTAGTTAAGCTTAGTTCCATTTTTAGAGACAGTTTTTTTCTTATCAATTTTAAAACAAATCTATTTTATGAGAATTTACTTCCTCATATTGTTAATACTATTACAATGGAATTCTTTTTCGCAGGAAAAAGATTCAAATACGTTTGGTTTAAATACTGAAATTACTCCTTTTACTTCAGATAAGAATCAAGTATTCCTCAATACATTGCTTAAAAATCTCAAGCCGGGGGATACTTTAAAATTAAAACCAGGTTTTTATACAGGTCCGGCAACAATCAAAGTGCCCAATGTGGTAATTGATGGTGGAGGAAAAGCAACAATTTCCGGTATGGCAAATGAATCTGTTATTTACGTCAAAGCGGATAGCGTTACCGTTAAAAATTTACATATAACAAATTCAGGTGATTCTCCTGACAGATTAGATGCAGGGGTAAAGATCATAGAGGCAAATTATACAACAGTTCAAAATTGTCTTATTGAAGAATGTCTATTTGGAGTTGATATTTTTAAATCAGATGGAGTTATTGTTAAGCACAATGATATTACCTCTATCTCAAGAAAACCTTTAGCCTTAAAAGGTGATGCAATACGTTTGTGGTATTCTACCAATAATAGAATTATGTTCAACTATTGGCATGGTGTACGTGATATGGTAGTTTGGTATTCTTCCGGTAATCATTTTGAAGGTAATAAAGGGGTAGGAAACAGATATAGTATTCACTTTATGTATGCACATAATAATCGTATACATAATAACGAATTTTATAATAATTCTGTAGGAGTTTTTCTGATGTATAGTGAGCAAACAATTTTATCTGAAAATTTAATTCAGGGATCAGTAGGTTCAACCGGAATGTGTTTAGGCTTAAAAGAAACATCTTCTAATCAAATACTAAATAATCGTTTTCTATATTCTGCTTATGGTATTCACTTTGATGTATCTCCTTTTGTAACTGAAAAAATAAATACAGTAGTAGGCAATGAAATTGCTTTTTGCAATGTGGGTATGCTGTTTCATTCTGATTTGGAAGGTAATTTAGTCAAAGGAAACTACCTTCATGATAATTTAACACAGGTATATACCCGTGGTAAAACAGCAAATGGAAATAAATTTGAAGGTAATTACTGGAGTGATTATCAAGGCTTTGATAAGGATGAAGACAATATAGGTGATGTACCTTATAGTTTATACAGTTATAGTGAACATTTATGGGCATTTAATAAAAATGTAAAATTCTTTTACGGGGCTCCTATTTTGGAAGTATTGGACTTTTTAGAACGTTTAGCTCCATTTTCAAAACCAAAATTTGTATTGAGAGATAAAAAGCCTTTATACAAATGGGAACAAAATAAAGAGCATAATTACTAAATTTTATAGAGAATATTGTTAAGAGGGAAAATCGAAAAGAAGGAAGAGAGAATAGTGATTTGTAAATAAGAAAACCAAATATATAAAACTTAATACTGATATTATATGGAAAAATCAAAATCAGATATTAATAGAAGACAGTTTCTAAAAAATGGAGCAGTTGCAGTTGCTGCTCTGGGAGCTGTGGGTGTTGGAGTAAATTACTTAAAACACCTTAATGAGAAAAGTGATAAAGTATTATTGCGTCCACCCGGTGCTGTTATTGAAGATGATTTTATATATGCATGTATCAAATGCGGACTTTGTGTACAAATATGCCCTATAGAAGCTATAAAACTAGCTGGAATTTCAGATGGTTTGTCTTATGGCACACCATACATTGATACACGAGCACAAGCCTGCGATTTTTCTTGTGATGCCATGCAATGTGTAGAAACATGTCCAACTGCAGCATTAGATTTTCTGCCTTTTAAAAAGGCTGGCGAAAATGCTTTATTGGAATATCAAAAAGAAAATTCTACTCCGGATCCGGATCATAATCCATTTATTGTGCAATCACTGGCAATGAAATCAAATACTAAAATGGGTATTGCAGTTACAAACCATGAAACCTGCCTGGCCAGAAAAGGACAAAGTTATAAAGGTGTCCCCAGAGAGGATGGGTTTGAAGGAGTTTATCGTTCACCTAATCCTAAACGAAAAGAACGAAAAGCATCTCCGGTAAATGATCATGTGTTTAATCGTGAGTTATGTGATTTATGTGTTACGGAATGTCCTATAGGTGATACAGCTATCATTATGAAAGAGAAGATAAAAGGAAATGGAGAAAAAATCTGGCGTCCAATAGTGTTAGATGGCTGTACCGGTTGTGGGGTTTGCGAAATGGTTTGTCCAACAACACCAAGTAGTATTTTTATAGAAAAATTAGAAACCGCTTAAAAACTTTTCTGATGATAAACGTTAAAAAATTACCACCAATACCTGCTAAACGTAGAGAGGATATGCCCAATTCTAAATTAGGGATCACTTTTAAAGAATGGAAAGCAAGCAAGCCAAATAAACACAAATGGCGTAACATACGCTGGGGTGTTTTACTATTTTTCAATTTTCTATTTTGGGCATCTTTTGCTTTTGATATAGGAATATTGGAAGGTTCACTTAGCGGCTCTCGTTTTATAGGAATTTATTTAATGGATCCCTACAATGCCCTGCAAGAGATGTTTATTGGAAATCGCACGGGTTATTTTGGAATGTTAACCATGAATTTCTTTATCGGATTTTTTATAATAATAATGTTTTACTTTTTACTGGGCGGTCGTACATTTTGCTCATGGCTTTGTCCGTATCATTTTTTAGCAGAAAATGCTGAAAAAGTGCATAATTATTTTGTAAAAAAGAAAAAGATCAAGGAGCATAATTTTAATATTGGGGTCAAATATATCTTTTGGGTGGGATTTTTATTGCTGGCTTTTATAACTAAAAATCTGGTTTTTGAAAACTTAAATCCGGTAGGTATCATTTCAAGAGCTCTTATTTACGGTCCCGGATTATTATTGTTATGGGTAGTTATTTTATTACTTTTTGAAATTGTATATTCCAAACGTTTTTGGTGTCGTTATGTTTGTCCTATAGGAGTAACATATAGTGCTATTGGTAAATTATCACCTATGGCTGTAAAATTTGACTTGTCTAA
Organism: Flavobacteriaceae bacterium; assembly: GCA_029939235.1. GTDB lineage: Bacteria > Bacteroidota > Bacteroidia > Flavobacteriales > Flavobacteriaceae > Lutimonas. The sequence goes on along the minus strand of JAOZTG010000008.1, from coordinate 35,351 downwards.
ATGTGGTCATTGCCGGGATTGTCAGGATGTATGTTTGGTGCCACATGAACTCTGGTTTGTAAAGAGGGGTGAGGCCACCAAAGAGGTTCATTTTGCAGGAGCAGATTGTACAAGATGTGGTTTGTGTATTGATGTTTGTTATGGTGATGCTTTAACATATACGGTAAAAGGCTTTGAAAAATTATTATAAATACTACAAAAATCTAACTAAAAAAATAAATGGAAGACTCAGAAATCTTAATTTCAGTTGATCAGCTTACAAAATCCTTTAAAAAAACAACTGTAATTGAGAATTTGACAAATGGTTTTAAAGCTGGGGAACGAATTGCTTTAGTAGGTCAGAATGGTGCTGGAAAAACAACTCTGATACGTTGTATTTTAGGACTCTATAAATACGAAGGTGATATTGAGGTGCTGGGGATGAATCCACGAAAAGAAAGAGAATTAATACTGCAGAATATTGGTTTTGTACCACAGATTCCTCCACCAATAAAAATGACTGTTGGAGAAATGTTGGATTTTTTTGGAAAACTAACCAATACTGATCAACAAGAATTTGTGGAGATTAGCGAAAATTTAGGTTTAGATGTACAAAGCAATTTGAACAAACCTTTTATGAAACTATCAGGAGGAATGAAGCAAAAACTTCTGGTATCTTTTGCATTAGGAAGAACCCCAAAAATTTTATTAATGGATGAACCCGCTGCTAACTTAGATCCTAAAGCTCGAAATATATTATTTGATTATTTACATAAATTTGACAAAAATGCTTTGATGATCATAAGTAGCCATCGAATTGATGAAGTAGAAAATTTGGTAAATCGTTTAATCGAAATGGATATGGGTAAAATTGTGATTGACAAAGAAGTATAATGAAAATTTTAACCGTCGGTTAAAAAGATTAAATATGTATACAATGAATAAAATAAGTTTACTACTAGGAGTTTTTATTCTTTTTAGTTCATGTAGACAAAATGTAACGTACGAAGCCCGTGATATTAATTTTGATAGGGATGTGTGTTATATCTGTCTTATGGGATTGACGGATCAACGTTATAATGCTCAATCTATTAATGAATTTGGAGAAGTTCATTGGTATGATGATATAGGTTGTTTGGCTGAAGAGATGAGAGATACTATGACCTGGAATCAGTGGAAAGGCAATAAAGCTAGGTTTTGGATAGGAGATGCAAGTAAGGGAAATGATCCTTCCAATTGGATTGATGCAGAAACAGCATTTTATGATTATGGTAAACATACGCCAATGGGATATGGTTATTCTGCTTACTCTAATAAACCTGATACGGATAGTGTTTATACTTTTGAGCAGGTATTACAAAGGATCAATGAAGGAAAAACTATGAGAGAGGCTTTTATTCAGGAAAAAATGTTGATGATGAAAGAGAACCCGGAAAAATTGAAAAAGTTGGAAGAAAAATTAGAGAAAGAAAACGACAAAGTAAAAAAGAATTAGTTCTCGTTTTATTATAGCTGATAAAATAAAAAATCAATATAGATCTGTATCAATGAAAAACTTTGAAAGTTTAAAGGAAATTATAAAATCTGATATTCGTCAAAACCTTCGTTCCACTTGGTTTTGGGCTTATAGTTTATTATTTGGCGGATTTGTAGCTGTAATGTTTACATCCGGTATAACCGAATCACAAATTATAGGATTTGTTGGTTTGAGTCGGCTAATGGTTACTTTTATGCAAATTAGTATGGCAATTTTACCTATTTATGTGCTTATTTCAACGGTTCGTTCAGTAGTAGGTGACAGAGAAAATAGTGTGATGGAGTACATATTATCTTTGCCCATTTCTTTTAGTAGTTATTTTTGGGGAAAACTCATTGGACGTTTTTTTATTATTTACACTCCTGTTTTTATTGCCTTGTTAGGATCGGTAATTTGGGCCTTAATTACTAATATTGATGTGCCATGGGACTTGTTTTTCCTGTATAGTGCTTTGTTGGCGTCTTTGGTGTTCTTCTTTTTAGGATTGAGTATGTATATTTCTGCCAGAGCTTCCTCACAAGATATTGCTGTTAGTACTGCGTTTATTATTTGGTTATTTCTGGTTGCATTTATCGATCTGATTTTAATTGGAATTATGTTGCGAATGCGTGGTAATCCAGATCTGATCATAGGTTTGGGAATGCTAAATCCATTGCAGGTTTTTCGAACAGGTAGTTTAATTCTTTTTGATCCTCAGCTTACTGTAATGGGAACGGCATCTTATTATGTGTTAGACACGGTAAGTAGAAGTGTTTTTATTGCATTTTCAATTTTATATCCAATCATTTTAGGTTTTCTGTTTGCCTTTTTAGGTAATAGGTATTTTAATAGAAATGATGTTGTATAAAAAAGTAGGAGGTTTTAGTAGTGAGTATTGAAATAATAGATTTAGAATATGAAAAACATTTTACATTTTACAATTATTATAATTTTCTCATTTTTTTTGTTTTCGTGTTCATTCCAAAGTGCATCAGTAACGAGTCAGTTATTTCCCAATAAACCAGATACAACAGGCTTACCGGAGCTGGCAATATTTTTAGAGCCAGATCAGCTTAATGCAATTATTGATGAAGAAACTACGCTTTTGAGTGGTAAAAAAAGATACAAGGGGATTAAAGCAATTCCTCAGGACGGTGATGATTTTCGTAGAGATTCATTAGATGAGGTTTACTGGCCAAAAGCCAGTGTAATTGAAGGAGATTTTAGAGGGGCATCTATACGTTCAGGCCGATGTATGGATGGTAATTATCGTAAATCTGATTTTAGAGCAGCGGATGTAAGGTGGACTATTTTTGATGGTTCTGTTATGGATAGTATTAATTTCCAGCAAAGTAGATTGTTTCATGTAAAAGTTAATTATGTGCCACTATCAAATTCTAACTTTAGAGGAGCAAATATGTTTGGTATGGAAGGTCATTTTACCACCATGCGTAATTGTGATTTCTCGGGAGCTTTGATGAAAGATTCAGAGTTTTTAGAAAGTGATTTGACGGGTTCGACAGGCATAAAAGCAAAATTATTCAGGGCTGTGCTTATAAAATCTAAATTGGATAGTTGTGATTTTTCCTATGCTGATTTTACAGGTGCCGGATTGGAAGAATCTACCTTTATCAATTCACGACTTTGGTATGCAAATTTTCAGGGAGGCCACTTACAAGGCACTGATTTTAGTGGTGCTGATTTAAAAGGCTGTAATTTTTTTGGTACCGAGTTTGAAGGCACAAACTTTAAAGGAGCTAAAAATATTCCAAAAGAAATTTTAGGATTTATTGATGAAAATGATCTGGCAACTGGTGTTTGGCAAGACATAAAATAGTTAGTAGTTGACTGCCTGTTGATTTTCAGATTAAGAAGTTAAAAAAATTAGTGTAAAACTAAAGTAATCAAAACAATGCGATTATCTATTTTATATAAAGTTATCATATTAATACTGTTTTTGGAGTTGTTTATTTTTGCTTCTAAACCAAAGATGAATACACAGGAAAAAGATTATAACACCTATATTTTAGATACGGCAATGAGCAAATTACATTGGAATTGTGCTCATTTTGGGCTTATAAAATTTAAAGAAGGTGAAATAATTTTAGAGAATGACAAAAATCCAATAAAAGCTAATTTCACTATAGATATGAAGAGTATTATCAATACCGATATTGATAATAAATTACTGCAAGGAACTCTTCAAAATGTATTAAGATCTGTTGAGTTCTTCCATACAAAAGTTTATCCTGATGCTCATTTCGAGTCGCATTCTATAGATAAAATCAATAAGGATAACTACAAAATTACCGGTGATTTTATAATTTTTGAAACTGGTATTTGTCATGATTTTGAAGGAATAATTGAATTAAAGAATGACAGTTTATATTTCAACACCAAAACAATTATTTTAAATCGTACAGACTGGGGAATTTTTTATGGTTCAGCTAATAATCCAAACCCAAAAGAGGAGGAGGAAGGTTTTGTTGTAACCGATACAATTTTGTTAGACGCCCATATACAGGCTTATATGAAATCTGAGTAGTTTATTTCACTCCAAACAATTTATTGAACAATGATTGTTTCTTTTCTTTTGACATCTCTTTCATTGTGCCTTCCACATTATCTCCAAATCCCAAAACAGCTGCTTTGTCACAATTTTTTACAATTATTTCTTCTACCATATCATCATAATTGGTATCTCTATCATCAAAATAATGATTTAAAAATCTTTCTGCAGCATCCATTCCGGCAACTTCTTCAATTGCACACAAAGCTTTATACAAAGGAATTACGGCCTGTTTTACTTTGTCAGCAACGGGTCTTCGATATGCAGTATAGTTAATGATGTTTCTATCAGCATCTACCCTGGTAACAAAATCGGTTACTACCCAATAGTATTTTCCGTCTTTTGCTAAATTTTTTACTACAGCCATTACATTTTCCTTATCCATAATATGATCCCAAACTATTTTAAACATGATTTTTGGCATATCAGGATGGCGAATTATATTGTGAGAAGAACCTATTAATTCATCTTCATTATAACCAGAGACTTGAACAAAAATATCATTAGCTTCAATGATGATACCTTTTGGATCAGTTACACTTATTAAAACCTGATCATCAGGAATAATAATCTCTTCATTTATGGGATTCGGACGATCTTTTTTAGTTAATCTTTTACCTTTAGTATTTTCCATTATTATAAATTTACTTTGATGAACAATCGTGGGTTGATTTTTACTGATAATAAATTAGAAAAATCATATATATGATTGATTTTACAGTCTTTAAATGCTTTCAATTATATTTGATGAAGTACTAAATTACAATAAAATTCATTAAGAATGTTGTGATTTGTTTAAAAAATAATTAGATCTACTGGAAAATTATAATAAGTGTAAATTTTTTGAATAACGAATCTTTATTAAGATTCATTTTTTGAATAAAATAGGCTCTGATTATTTTTTAGGTACTTAATTTGTTTTACCCATCTACAGTGCAAAATAAAATTTCTATTCATATCTTTTTTCTATCTGATCAGCTTAAAAAAGTTATAAAAAGATAGATTAATCTCTTTAGTGATATTTGTCATGTTTTACGTAACCAATGTAACATATTTTTGTATATTCGTTACAAATATCTAAACATTCAAAACTTAACTAAGTACATCATTATGAAAATTAAATTTTTAACAATCGTAGTATTGTTCATATTTGCTCTTGTTTCGTGTAAAAACGACAAACAGGAAGTGAAAAGTGAAACAAAAACAGAAGTAACAACAAAATCAACAACTGAGCATCGTGGGCAAGCAGCTGTTGAATTAAGTGAGGGGGAACAGGCAAATGTTCTTCAAGTAGCTATGACCTACAAAGATGATGACGGCAACATGCCTTTCTCAACTCTAGTTGCAGCAGTTCAAGCTGCTGGGGTAGAAGATGCTTTAGTGAACGCAGGTCCGTTAACCGTATTTGCACCTGTAAATAGTGCTTTTGTTAAAATTCAAGATGCTGTTGACAATTTGTTAAAACCAGAGAATAAAAATGCTTTAGCTTTTGTACTAAAAAATCATGTTGCTCCGGCAAATTACCCTATCAAACAATTAAAAAAAGAGGCTAAAAAAGGCAGGAAACTGTATATGGCTTCAGGTAAATACCTTACTGTAGAGAATAAAGACGGAAAAATATTTGTAGGTGGTACAGAGGTTTTAATGTCTGTAAAAGTTAGTAATGGGTGGATACACGTTGTTGGAGATGTGTTAGTACCTGCTGAATAATTAAGAATAATTTAAAAAATATTTTATGAAATTAAAATTTTTGACAATACTGATATTGGTAGTTTTAATGTCCAGTTGTGGAGGTGAAAAAGCGAAAGAAGAAGTTGCTAAAGAACCTGAAAAAAAGGAAGTAACAAAGGAAAAGGAGCCTGAGAAGATCGATCCAATGAAGGATAAAGGTGTGGGGCCTATTAAGAGTCTTACTTTGGGTGATATTGACAATGCTTTGGCCGAAAAAGGAAAAGAAATATTTAGAGCAAAATGTACGGCTTGTCATAAAATGACCAAGCGTTTTGTTGGACCACCTTTAGCAGGAGTTACTAAAAAGCAAACACCTGAGTGGATCATGAATATGATATTAAATCCTGAAGTGATGGTTGTTGAAAATGCCAAAGCAAAAGAATTGTTAATGGAGTATAGTGCTCCTATGGCAAATCAAAATCTGACGGAGGAAGAAGCAAGAGCTGTTCTTGAGTATTTTAGAACAAAAAACTAAAACTAAAAAACTAAACTAAATTTAACTAAATTATGAAAACAATTTTTAAATCGATTTTTTTATTTGCAATTACTGCTACTTTCCTGATAGGTTGTGGTCCGGATACAAGTAAAAAAACAAGCAAAGGAGCAATAACAGGTAATGCTGCTGAAAAAGTTTATATTGCACCGGGTGAGCACGATTCTCATTATGCATTTGTATCCGGTGGTTTTAGCGGTCAGTTGGCTGTTTACGGATTGCCATCAGGTCGTTTGTTTAGAGTAATACCGGTATTTTCACAAGATCCTGAAAAAGGTTACGGTTATAGTGAAGAAACCAAACCAATGTTAATGACATCTCATGGTTTTATTCCCTGGGGGGATTCTCATCATCCAGACATTTCTCAAACAAATGGTACAGTTGATGGTCGTTGGGTATTTATCAATGAAAACAATACACCTCGTATTGCACGTATCAGTTTGAAAACTTTTGAGACAGAAGAAATTATTGAAATTCCTAATTCTGCCGGAAATCACAGTTCTTCATTTGTTACTGAAAACTCAGAATATGTGGTGGCAGGTACTCGTTTTGCAGTTCCGTTTCCTCAAAGAGATATGCCTATAAAAGATCTAAAAGGTAACTTTAGTGGTGCTCTTACTTTTTTAAGTATTGATAAAGACCATGGTAATATGGAAATTGCTTTCCAGATAAAAATGCCAGGTTTCAACTATGATCTATCTCATCCTGGTCGTGGAAAATCTCATGGATGGTTCTTTTTCTCAACTTATAATACAGAAGAAGCAAATACTTTATTGGAAGTTAATGCATCTCAAAATGATAAGGATTTTATTGCTGCCATTAACTGGAAAAAAATTGAAGAGTATGTAAAAAATGGAGGAGGGAAAAAAGTACCTGCAAAATATGCACATAATACATGGAATGATGATGCACATACTTCTACTTCTGTGATGAAAAAAGAAGTATTGGTTGTTGAACCTAAAGATGTTCCCGGAGCTATTTATTTCTTACCTACGGCTAAATCACCACATGGTTGTGATGTTGATCCAACAGGTGAATATATTATTGGTAATGGTAAATTAGCCGCAGCGATGACTGTTCACTCATTTACCAAAATGCAAAAAGCAATTGCTGATAAAGCATTTGATGGTGATGCATATGGAATTCCAATTATTAAATTTGAAGCAGTAAATTATGGTGTTTTAGATCAACCGGGTTTAGGACCACTTCATACAGAATTTGATACAAGAGGAAATGGATATACAACATTCTTTATTTCTTCGGAAGTTGTAAAGTGGAATATCAAAGATTTGAAAGTTATTGACAGACATCCGGTTTATTATTCCGTAGGTCACTTAATGATACCAGGTGGAAATTCTCAAACTCCTGACGATAAATATTTGGTTGCAATGAACAAAATTACAAAAGACCGTTATTTACCAACAGGTCCTGAAGTATGTCAAAGTGCTCAGTTATTTGATATCTCCGGTGAAAAAATGGAACTGCTATTGGATTTTCCAACGATTGGTGAACCACATTATGCGGCAGGTATTGCTGCTGATATAGTTGCAAAAAATTCACAAAAAATATTCCGTTTAGAGGATAATAAGCATGAATATGCTGTTAAAACCGAAGCTGAAACCAAAGTTGTTCGAAAAGGAAATGAAGTACATATTTATATGTCAATGATTCGTTCACACTTCTCACCTGATAATATTGAAGGAGTAAGAGTTGGTGACAAAGTATTTTTCCATGTAACTAACTTAGAACAGGATTATGATGTGCCTCATGGTATTTCAATGATTGGTGCTAATACATCAGAATTATTGATCATGCCGGGTAGAACTACTACTTTTACATGGGAACCTAAACAAGTTGGTGTTTGGCCATTCTATTGTACTGATTTCTGTTCAGCATTGCATCAGGAAATGCAAGGATATGTTCGTGTTTCTGCAAAAGGATCCAATGTGCCTCTGACCTATACATTGGATGGTGATATTCCGGGAGAAGATGATCTGTAAAATATTTATAGTTTAAATATATATTGTTTAAAGCGGACGGAGGCAGATGTTTCTGTCCGCTTTTATATTTTTATAAATTAAGATTAATCATCTTTTATGCATGTTAAGTAGCATTTATTCAAATGTTTAATGCATATATTTGTTTATATTTTTTTGTATTACTATCTCATTTAAATCATAAAAAGAATCATGAAAAAATCAAAAATTTTAATGATAACAGGTTCTCTGTTATTACTTGGATTATTTGCCTTTCCATTATGGAATATTACGCTTGAAGCACCGCAGTACCCAATCCCTCTGGGAATGGAGATCTATATAAATAAATTTGCTGACACGAATGAATTCGATATTAAAAATATCAATTTAATGAATCACTATGTTGGTATGCAGTATATTCCTGAGTCCATACCAGAGTTTACAATATTTCCTATAGTAATTGGTATGATGATTGTTTTAGGGGTAGTCATTGGTTTTATTGGAAAATATAAATGGTTTCTATTCTGGTTTATATTGATGTCTGTATTGGGAATTGCAGGAATGTATGATTTTTATCTTTGGGAGTATGATTATGGTCATAATTTAGATCCTAAAGCGATTATGAATTTCAAAAATCCGGATGGATCTGTAATGGGCTTTCAACCACCGTTGTATGGAACTAAAGATATACTTAATTTTACTGCTCATTCTTACCCAAGAGCGGGAGCATGGTTTATGTTTACGGGAATGTTTTTAACTTTTGTCGCATTTTTTATCGGTAAAAAAGAAGCAAATAATTAATTAAATTTAGAATGATTATGAGAATTTATTGAGTAGGGTGGTTCTGTCATTATGCTCAATTATTATTACATTTGAAAACTCTAACGATATTAAAATGAAAAAAGCACTATTATTATTTTTTTCTGCAGTGTTGTTGCTATTTACATCATGCAAAGTTGAACCAAAAGAAATAAACTATGGCCAAGACCATTGCCTTCTTTGTGACATGACAGTTGTAGATAAAAGTCATTCGGCACAATATGTTACCAAAAAAGGAAAAGCCTATATGTTTGATGCTGTAGAGTGTATGGTTATGAAGATCAGCAGGGATGATAATGAGAATTTGATGGAATTTTTGTTGGTTGCTGATTATGCAGATCCGGGAAATCTTGTGGATGCAAAAACTGCTACATATTTAATTAGTGAAAATATTAAGAGTCCGATGGGAGCTAACCTTTCTGCTTTCAGTTCCAAAGAAACTGCTGAGAAATTACTAAAAGAAAACGGAGGTAAACTTTATACCTGGGAACAGTTAAAAACAGAACTCTCAAAATAGAATGAGATTTATTTTAGTATTCTTTTTAGTATTTACGTCTGTAATTCACGCCAATACGATCAATGTATGTGATTCCTGTGGTGTAAAATCCATAAAAGAAGCTGTATTATTAGCCAAAGATGGAGACACCATTTTAGTAAAAAAAGGTATTTACAAGGAAAATCAAATTAATGTAAACAGAGCCATTCATATTATTGGTGTTGATTATCCGGTTATTGATGCTGAGAATAAAACAGAAAGCATATTTGCGGTAAAAGCTGATAATTTTAGTATATCAGGGTTTAAGTTCATCAATATTGGAATGAGCCATACCAAGGAAATAGCTGCCGTTTTTATTTCGCACTCAAAGAATTTTACAATAAAAGATAATATTGCTGAAAATGTTTTCTATGGTTTTATTTTACAAAGGGTCAAATATGGGATTATTCAGAATAACAAGATCTACGGACGCAATGATGCCAAAAATGAAACAAGTGCCGGTAATGGTGTGCATGTATGGAAAAGTTCGCATATGAGAATTGAGCAAAATGTACTTTTGGGTATGAGAGATGGTATTTATTTAGAGTTTGTAGATAAAAGCTTTATTTCAAACAATTCAAGTAGAGATAATATTCGTTATGGATTACATTTTATGTTTTCACATCACAATGAATATCATCATAATGAATTCAAAAATAACGGTGCCGGTGTCGCTGTCATGTTTTCCAAATTTATTAAAATGCATCACAATACATTTCATTATAATTGGGGTACAGCATCTTATGGCTTACTTTTAAAAGAAATTAATGATGCTGATATTAACAACAATATTTTTGAACAGAACACCATTGGAATTAATGTGGACGGCTGTAACAGAATTAGCTATAAAGAAAATCACTTTATAAGAAACGGCTGGGCAGTAAAATTTACAGGAGGATGTTATACAAATGTTTTTGAGTTCAATAATTTTATGCATAATGCTTTTGACCTGTCCTATAATAGCAGGTTAAATGATAATAAGTTTGAGGCCAATTACTGGAGTGAATATACTGGTTATGATCTGGATAAAAATGGTATTGGAGATGTACCTCACCGTCCAGTGAAATTATTTTCATATGTAGTAAATAAAACCCCGGAAACATTGGTGTTATTGAGGAGTTTATTTGTTGATATTATTAATTTTTCCGAAAAGGTATCCCCGGTTTTCACGCCTGATGATTTATTAGACAATAAGCCTTTAACAGAACCAATAAATCCAATTTATGAATAGAAATATTTTAAATATAATGGTGATATTCAGTTAAATAACAGATAAATCAAAAATGATAGATATTAGTAGCCTACATAAAAAATTTGGAAAACTAACTGTTTTAGACGGTTTGGATCTGCAGATTAAAAAGGGTGGAATTTTTGCAATTTTAGGTCCAAATGGTTCCGGGAAAACTACTTTGATAAAAAGTATTTTGGGGATGGTGATTCCTAATTCAGGTGAAATCGAGATTGATGGAAATTCAGTTTTAAAACAATGGGATTATCGAAATCAAATTAACTATTTGCCACAGATCGCAAATTTCCCTGCAAACCTTAGGGTGAATGAATTGATTTCCATGGTTAAAAATCTACGTCCGAAAAAAGCACAGGATAAAGATTTAATTCAACTTTTTAGTTTAGAACCTTTTTTAGATAAAAAGCTGGGTAATTTATCAGGAGGAACGAAACAAAAAGTAAATATCATTTTAACCTTTATGTTTGATAGTGATCTGATCATTTTAGATGAGCCTACTACAGGTTTGGATCCAATTTCATTAATTCACTTAAAGGAGATCATTCAAAAAGAAAAAGAGAAAGGTAAAACTCTTTTGATCACCACGCATATTATGAGTTTAGTAGAAGAGATAGCAGATGAAATTGTGTTTTTATTGGATGGAATTATTTATTTTAAAGGTAGTGTAGCCGAGTTAAAACAACAAACCAAACAAAATGATCTTGAACATGCTATCGCTAATTTAATGACTAAAGAAAATGTTTAAAATATTAAAATATAGTTTTTATGATCTAATGCGAAGCCGGTGGAGCTATGTTTATTTTGCATTTTATTTAGCCCTTGGATTTGTATTGTTATTTTTAAATAATGATATTAATAAAGCCATCATAACATTAATGAATATCATTATTGTTCTTACTCCTCTGATAGGGACAATTTTTGGAGTGATGTATTATTATAATTCCAAAGAGTTTACTGAACTACTTCTGGCACAGCCTATTAAAAGAAGTACAATTTTTATGGGGCAGTATTTAGGTATTTCTATCTCATTAACTTTGAGTTTAGCTCTGGGGTTAGGAATTCCATTTTTAATGTATGGTTTGTTTAGATCTGCTGCCATTTTTGATTTTGGATTATTATTGGTAGTTGGGTCATTTTTGAATTTTATATTTGTTGCTTTGGCTTTCAATATAGCATTATCACAGGATAATAAGATCAAAGGGTTCGGTTATGCAATTTTGATGTGGTTGTTCTTAGCTGTGATATATGATGGTATATTTATGATCTCACTGGTAATGTTCAATGAGTATCCTTTGGATAAATTTTCTTTAGCAGCAACAATGTTTAACCCCATAGATCTTTCCCGAATATTGATTTTATTGAAACTTGATATTTCCGCTTTACTCGGTTATACCGGAGCAGTTTTTAAAGAGTTTTTCGGAACTAATCTGGGTTTGATCTTATCATTGATCGTTTTATCCCTTTGGGTGATTATTCCCGTATGGAGAATGAAACGAAAACTTCAAAAGAAAGATTTTTAAGATACATATTCAAGTACCACAAACAATTTTTAAAGAATTAACAAAACTTAAAGAATAATGATTTTTATATCTTATATAATCGTTATTCCTTTGCAAAAATTTATAAAATACTATGGAAAATCATATCAAAAATTTTAATGATAGCCCTATTGAAGTAAGTAATAATACAGTTTCTGTTTACTTTTCAAGAGTTTATAACTGGATGGCTATTGCCCTTTTGCTCACCGGAGCTGTTGCATATTATGTAGCTGGCTCCGAATCATTGATGCAAATAATTGTTGGTAACAAAATTTTGTTTTTTGGTTTGATTATCGGAGAGCTTTTTTTGGTTGGATATATTTCAAGAATGGTGCATAAAATAAGTGCTTCTACAGCTACAATGCTGTTTATTTTGTATGCTGTATTGAACGGACTCACTTTATCTATTTTGTTTATGATGTATACCTCTGCATCGATCTCTTCTACATTTTTAGTAACTGCGGGTACGTTTGGAGCGATGAGTGCCTATGGATTTTTCACAAAAAAAGATCTGACAAAAATTGGAAATCTGGCAATGATGGCCTTGATAGGAATTATTATTGCTTCTGTTGTGAATATTTTTATGCATAGCGAAATGATGCACTGGATCATTACTTATTTAGGAGTTGCCATATTTGTTGGATTGACAGCCTATGATACGCAAAAGTTAAAGGCTATTGCTTATCAGGGTTTTGATAATGGTGAGAGTATGGAAAAGAGCGCCATTTTAGGGGCTTTAACCCTATATTTAGATTTTATCAACCTGTTTATTTTTCTATTGAGAATTTTTGGGGATAGAAAATAGGATATTTCTGAGTGCTTTTTAAGTTGGCTAAGGGACAAAATCTTATTTGATCTGCTTGATTTAGGAATTTTTGATGAATTAATTATTATGGTTGTGTTTTACAATAGTGTTGTGTTTGTGCAACTTGTTAAAACCCTTTGTGGCACTTTGTGCAATAGCCCTGCCAGTCCGTTCAGGCGGGTATTTCTCAAAGGCACACAGAGAAAATATGGAAGTTTTACAAAGAGAATTTTAAATATTTACTGGCAATCAAGTATCTAAAAATAGTAATTCTACATTATTCTAAAACAGAACTATTTTTATTATAAATTATTTTTTAAAAACACATCCAGAATTTTTTAAAAACTTATCTTTATGTACTTATATTTAAACATTATTTTCACATAATAGATATTTATCATGTTGAAAAAGAACATAATAAAGTCACATGAAAAATTACAAGCCTAAAAGAAGATTACCGATAGAAGCATATATTGATGGTGTTTTAAAAGGTGATCGTGTTATACTTTCAAGAGCAATTACGCTTATTGAAAGTAATTTAGAAAGTGATAAAAAGCTTGCGAAAGAAATTATTCAGGCAATTTTACCGCAATCCGGTAATTCTATTCGAATTGGAATCACAGGAGTACCCGGAGTTGGGAAAAGTACATTTATTGAAGTTTTTGGAAAGCATTTGGTAAGTAAAGGTCATAAAGTTGCAATCTTATCTATTGACCCAAGTAGTCAGCGTTCAAAAGGTAGTATTTTAGGGGATAAAACCCGAATGGAAGAGCTGGCTAATTTAGAAGGTGCTTATATCAGGCCATCAGCTTCCGGAGATACTTTAGGGGGTGTAGCAAACAAAACCGGTGAAACAATGCTGCTTTGCGAAGCTGCCGGTTATGATGTGGTTTTAATTGAAACCGTTGGGGTTGGACAATCAGAAACTGCTGTTCATGGTATGACAGATTTCTTTTTGCTTTTAATGTTGTCAGGTGCTGGAGATGAACTACAGGGCATTAAAAAAGGAATCATGGAAATGGCGGATATGGTTGTGATCAATAAGGCAGATGGTGACAATATCCGTAAAAGTGAAATGGCAAAATTACAATATCAAAATGCCTTGCATATTTTTCCCCGATCGGAATCAGGCTGGACGCCTGTTGTGAGTATGGCATCATCTACCAAAAATACTGGAATTGATTTTGTATGGGAAAAGATCTCAGAATTCAAAGAGTCGGTTTTAAAGAATGGTTATTTTAAAAAGAACAGAGATCATCAGCAAATACAATGGATGTACAATAATATTAATGAGGAGTTAAAAAGATTGTTTTATACATCTGACCATATAAAAGAGCATTTAACAAGTTTCGAGAAAGAAATCATTTCTTCAAGAGTATCACCTGTAAAAGCAGCGCAGTTAATTATGGAAGAGTTTAAAAATTTGATTGGAAAACATAAATAAAAACCCCGCAACACAAAAATGGAGCGAGGTTTTTCTAATTCAAATAATGATAGTCTTATTCGTGAGACTTTAAAAAATTAATTTCAATTTTTTAAGTCGAACTAATCCTGTTTTTTTCAGCGGGATCTTGGTTAATACCTCGACCCTTGGGTTGATTCCTGTTATTGGGTTCAGGGCTTGCCCTGAGGTTTAATACCTTTTATTCCTGTTCTAAATATTTTTTCATAATTGTTATGGCCGATTCCGATATAACTGTTCCCGGACCAAAAACAGCAGCTACTTTTCTTTTAAATAAATAATCGTAATCCTGTGCCGGAATCACTCCTCCTGCAAATACCATAATATCCGGTCTGCCAAGCTTTTCAAGTTCATCGATCAATTGAGGGATAAGTGTTTTATGTCCTGCTGCCAAACTGGAAGCACCTACAAAGTGAACATCGTTTTCAATCGCTTGTTTAGCAACTTCTTCAGGTGTTTGGAATAAAGGTCCCATATCCACATCAAAACCAAGATCAGCAAAACTTGAAGCTACAACTTTAGCACCCCTGTCATGACCATCCTGTCCCATTTTAGCAATCATTACTCTAGGTCGGCGACCTTCTAATTCGGCAAATTTATTAGCTAGTTTTTGAGCTTTTGCAAAAGTTTTATCCATATCTACTTCTTTACGATATACTCCGCTTATCAACTTTGTATCGGCTTTATGCCTGCCAAAATGTTTCTCTAAGGCATCGGAAATTTCACCTAAAGTAGCAAAATTTTCAGCTGCAACCACAGCTAATTCCAGTAAATTTCCTTTACCGGTATCAGCACATTTTGAAAGAGCCTCTAAATTTGCAGTAACGATATCGTTATTTCTATCTGATTTTAACTTATTTAATCTTTCAATTTGCGATTCTCTTACAGCCGTATTATCCACTTCCAGAATCTCGATATCTGACTTCTCTTTGGTTTGGAATTTATTCACTCCAACCAAAATATCCTGACCGGAATCTAAACGAGCCTGTTTACGGGCAGAAGCCTCTTCAATTCTCAATTTTGGAACACCGGTTTCTATTGCTTTTGCCATTCCGCCAAGTTCTTCCACTTCTTCAATAAGTTTCCATGCTTTTTTGGCAATTTCTTTGGTAAGATATTCTACATAATAAGAACCTGCCCAAGGGTCAACAGCTTTGGTGATTTGAGTTTCCTCCTGAATGTAAATTTGAGTATTTCTTGCTATTCGAGCCGAAAAATCAGTTGGTAAAGCAATCGCTTCGTCCAAAGCATTTGTATGTAAAGATTGTGTTCCGCCAAGGCCTGCAGCCATTGCTTCAATACAAGTACGGGCAACATTATTAAAAGGATCCTGCTCACTTAAACTCCATCCGGAAGTTTGACTGTGTGTTCGTAATGCCATCGATTTTGGATTCTTTGGGTTAAAAGACTTAATGATCTTCGCCCAGAGCATACGGCCGGCACGCATTTTTGCGATTTCCATAAAGTGATTCATTCCAACCGCCCAGAAAAAGGAAAGTCTTGGAGCAAATTCATCAATTTTTAAACCCGATTTCAGTCCGGTTCTAATATACTCCATGCCATCTGCCAAAGTGTATGCCAATTCAATATCGGCGGTAGCCCCAGCTTCCTGCATGTGGTATCCACTTATAGATATAGAATTAAATTTAGGCATGTTCTTGGTTGTATATTCAAAAATATCACCAATAATTTTCATCGATGGAAGAGGTGGGTAGATATAAGTATTTCTAACCATAAACTCTTTTAAAATATCGTTTTGGATGGTTCCGCTAAGTTTATCTAAACTAACACCTTGTTTTTTAGCAGCTGCTATATAGAAGGCCATAATCGGCAAAACAGCTCCGTTCATGGTCATGGAAACCGACATTTTATCTAAAGGTATCTGGTTGAATAATACTTCCATATCCAATACAGAATCAATAGCAACACCAGCTTTTCCCACATCCCCTGTTACACGTGGATGATCGGAATCATATCCTCGGTGTGTAGCCAGGTCAAAAGCAACCGAAAGTCCTTTTTGGCCGGCAGCAAGATTTCGTCTGTAAAAAGCATTGGATTCTTCTGCTGTAGAAAAACCTGCATATTGACGAATGGTCCATGGGCGAGTAACATACATAGTGCTATAAGGGCCTCTGGTAAATGGAGGTAATCCCGCTGCAAATTCCAGGTGCTCAGCATCTTTAATGTCTTCTTTGGTGAAATTACTCTTCACAGGTATTCCTTCCGGAGTATTCCAAATCTCTTGATTCTCCTGAGGTATAGCTTTTTGCTGAACTGCAGTATCTATTTTTAAATCTGAAAAATCTGGTCTCATGATTTTAATGTTTTTAATGATTTTTTAATTTTGTTTTGTACATCTGAAAGAAGGCTTATTACATCCGTTTTCATATGAATAAAACCATCTAATCCGGCTTTTGTTAGTCGCTCTGTTATAGCAACAGGGTTTCCGGCAAGCAATAAAACTTTGTCAGTATTCAAAGCTCTAAAGGTAGTTATAAATTGCAGTGCGCTTTCATCATAATCTTTATCAGAACTACATATTACCACAACATTTGAATTAGAAAAAGCACTTTTTTTAGCAGCATTTTTCACATTGTCATAACTTTTTTCGGCGAGTATATCAAAGCCGCTAACCCCCATAAAATCGTAAGCAAATGCAGCCCTGGCTTTTCTCATGTTCAAATTACCAAAACTGGTAAGTTCTACAATAGGACGTTTTCCTGTTTTTTGAACTAATTTTTCAGTAATTTTTCTTAATGCTTCTATTTCAAAAGCAGCTCTTTTTGGTGTTAAAACTGTTTTTTTAGTGCCTGATTTTACAAATTTGTCTGAAAGTATTTTTGCATCAATAGATTCCATTAAATTTGGATATTTATTGACTCCAACCATTGCCAGTCTTCTTTGGCTGATCAGCTTTATTTTTATCAGGCAGATCTCTGCAATTTGCTGTTGGATTATGCCATTTTCAAAAGCAAGGTAGTAGCCACCATATTTCTCAATACTTTTAAATAATTCTAGTGCTTTATTGGCGATCTTAGCACTGACTTCTTCCATATAATAAGAACCGTCAACTGGATTTGAAACTTTTCCAAAATAGGATTCTTCTCTTAGAATTGTAGCAATATTGCCTGCAATTCTACTGGAGAAATCAGAAGCTTTGTTGAATTCTTTGTCGTAAGGATCGACCATTACTCCATCAACATTGCCAAGAATTGCTGACATTGTCTCCGTTGTAGCCCGAAGCATATTTGTATTTGCATCGGTTACAGATTTATTCCATTTGGAAGTGATGGCTGTAAGTGTATATGAGAAATCATTTACATCATATTTTTTTGCTACCACATGTAGCAAACTGTTGAAAGCTCTGAATTTACCAATTTCAACAAAATACTCAGAACCAATGGCAAGTTCAAAATGCAGGTTATCAAAAATGCTTTGTATTTTGATTTCATTTTTTGAAAAAATATGAATAAAACACACCAAAGAGTTTAAGGTATAAGCTATTTCCTGTACCTGATTTCCACCTGAATTCAAATAAATTCCACCCGAAATAGCAATGGCTTTAAGATTTGGATAGTCTTTGGTAATTTCTATAATATCCTCAACTTTTTCAAATTTGTCAGATTTAATTTTACCAGTAGTAACATATTTTTGGATAATGTCCAAATCAATGTAGCCTTTTAGATCTTGTAAAGAAATATTTTGCTTCTTAACAATAGAAATATACTCTTTTACAATTTCCACTTCATTAGATCTCAATAAAAAAGATACGGCTATTTTATTTAGATCAATATTTTTTAATAACTTTTGTAGGGAAATACTCTTTCTTTTCAGGTCAAAAAGTAAACCGTTCATTCCTTCTTCCACGGCTTTTAAGGCGAGCTTATTCCCCTTTTTACCTGATTTTACTTTTATAGATCTATAGTTTGTTAATGCTTTAGAACTTTCCCCGGTGTTATTTAAAAATTCTTGTTGATCTTCCGTATTGTAAAATGGCTGTATATCAATTTTACTTAAATTCTTCCAAACCAGTTTTTTATTAAAATCGGCACCTTTAAGATCTGTTTTTGCTTTGTCGATCCACTCTTGTTTGCTGATGGGATCGAATTCTTTAAAAAGAAAACTTTTATTATTGTTCATCATATTTTGTACTTTAAATGAATTCGAATTCATGTTGAATCCGTCGATATTTCCAATAAACTATTATCCTAAAAAACTTAAAATTATACCTGCAGCAATTGCTGAACCTATCACACCTGAGACATTTGGTGCCATTGCATGCATCAATAAATAGTTATGAGGATCTGATTTTAATGCTTCTGCATGTACTACCCTTGCGCTATCCGGAACAGCTGAAACTCCGGCAGCCCCAATTAATGGGTTTATCTTGTTATCTCCTTTAAGAAATTTGTTCATGAATTTTGCAAATAGTAATCCACCCATGGTTGCGATTACGAATGAAATTGCACCAAGACCGAAAATTAATAATGAATCTTTAGTGATAAAAATATCTGCTTGCGTGGAAGCACCCACAGTAACTCCTAATAAAATTGTTACGATATCAATTAATTTGGTACGTGCAGTTTCTGCAAGTCTTTCTGTTCTTCCTGATTCTTTCAATAAATTTCCAAAAAATAACATTCCTAAAAGGGGTAATGCACTTGGCGAAATAAAGGTTGTAAGGATCAACGCAACAATAGGAAAAATCATTTTTTCTTTTTGAGAAACTGCTCTTGGTGGCTTCATTCGGATCTTTCTATCTTCTTTTGAGATCAATAATCTCATTATTGGAGGCTGAATAACAGGTACTAATGCCATATATGAGTAAGCAGCTATCGCTATTGGACCAATTAGATTTTTAACGGTAGTCCCATCAGGTAAAATGTTAATTCCATTCGCTAATTTAGAGGATAAGAAAATCGCAGTAGGGCCATCAGCTCCACCAATAATTCCAATTGCTCCTGCTTCGGGTAAGTTAAATCCTAAATAAAGTGCACCGATAAAGGTTGCAAATACACCAATTTGTGCTGCTGCTCCCAATAGCATTAATTTCGGATTTGCGATCAATGATGAAAAATCAGTCATTGCTCCAATACCTAAAAATATTAGTGGAGGGTAAATACCTTTTACAACTCCAAAATACAAATAGTTTAAAACAGATCCTGATTCATAAATACCAGTCATATTACCGGCAACAAATGGTATGTTTCCAATAATAACGCCTGTTCCTATTGGAATCAATAACAAGGGCTCGTAGTCAAATTTAATTCCCAAATAAATAAATACGATTCCAATTAAAATCATAGTAAAATGACCCCATGTTATATTGGCAAAACCGGTGTAATTGTAAAACTGTTTTAAACCATCGAATGATCCTTTCAACACTCCCTCTCCATTTGTTGTGTCAACTTGCTCAATTGTTACAGATCTTTCTGTTTTTAAAACATCAGCCTTTTTATCTAAGCCTAATATAGGTTTTATGACAAACAGAAGGGAAATAATCCCGAATATTAAAAATAATTTCTTCATTTTATTATATTTTTTATCATCTATATAGTATCGATAACAATTTTACTCTAGTTCAATTAATAGGTCATTTTGTAAAACTTGCTGCCCAACTGTTACATGAATAGCTGATATAACACCACTTTTTTCGGCTGTAATATCATTTTCCATTTTCATAGCCTCAAGAATCAACATACTATCACCTTCTTTAATTGTATCACCAACTTTAATTTTAATAGCAAAAATAGATCCTGGAAGTGGTGATAAAATCTTTGTTTTTTGCGAGCTTGGATTTACCTTTAGTGGTTCTGCAGGTCTTTGAGATGCAGCACGAACCAGAGTTGGAGTTTTGGAAACAACAATATCTTCCTTCATCTTAACCGAATAAGAAGTACCGTTTACTTCAAGGTTGATCATATTGCCTTCATGCGATAAGATTCTAACCTTGTAGTTGTTATCGTGTATTCTAAATTTGAAATTTTTCATTTTCTTATTAATTTAGTTATAATCTGTGATGGGTTCCATAAATTTTAGAACTCCATGGTGAATATGATTTTTTAGCTTGTTTGATCGTTAAGATTGGATTCTCTTTGTCATGTTGTTCGTTGAGGTACATGTGAATTGCTGCTGCAATAACTGCGGTAACCTCTCCTGTGAAATCTTTATCAACTTCCATAGCTATATCCGCTATTTTTTTATCTTTTCTTCTGGTAATTATTTTATACAAATACAGCATTAAAGGCATACCGTATTTAAAAACCAAAGAAAGAGTAACCAGTGCACTAAAAACAATGAGCAATCCGGTAATCAGAATAACATATCCTTCACTGATCTGATCCATGTTTAAATCAACATATAGTATCATAATGGAATGTTTGAGTGTTTTTTTGGTGGATTGATCTCTTTTTTATTTGCAAGTAATTCCAAGGCTCTAATGATTCTGAAACGAGTATTTCTTGGCTCGATCACATCATCAATAAAGCCATATTTTGCTGCTTCATAAGGATTGGCGAATTTCTTAGTGTATTCATCTTCTTTTTTCTGGATGTATTCACTTTTTTCGGTAGCATCTTCAATTTTTTTGATGTTACGACCTTCTAAAACTTCTACCGCACCTTTTGCTCCCATTACAGCAATTTCTGCTGTTGGCCATGCATAATTAACATCACCCCTCAGCTGTTTGCAACTCATTACATCATGGGCTCCACCATAAGATTTACGAAGTGTAATAGTCACTTTTGGAACGGTTGCTTCACCATAGGCAAATAATAATTTGGCTCCATGAAGGATAATTCCTCCGTATTCTTGTCCTGTTCCGGGTAAGAAGCCAGGAACATCAACAAGAGTTACAATCGGAATATTAAATGCATCACAAAAACGTACAAATCTGGCCGCTTTTCTGGATGCTTCAATATCTAGAACTCCTGCATAATATTTTGGTTGATTGGCAACTATTCCAACCGGACGGCCATTGAATCTTGCAAATCCAACAACAATATTTCTTGCATAATTTCTATGAACCTCCGTAAATTCTCCTTTATCTGTAATGGTTGAAATTACATCAACAATATCATATGGTTTATTTGCATTTTCAGGAATGATCTCATTTAGAGAATCCTCTAATCTGTCAATAGGGTCAGAACATTCTATAACCGGTGGCTCTTCCAGATTATTTGATGGAAGATAACTCAATAATTTTCTGATAAGGAGTAAGTTTACTTCGTCATTTTTAGCAAGAAAATGTGAAACACCAGATTTTGTGGAATGAATTTTTGCACCACCTAACTGTTCGGTAGTTACAATTTCACCGGTAACTGTTTGCACTACTTTTGGGCCGGTAACGAACATATAACTGGTATTTTCAGTCATGATAGTGAAATCGGTTAAAGCCGGAGAATATACGGCTCCACCAGCACAAGGCCCTAATATAGATGAAATTTGAGGTATCACACCTGAAGCCATTATGTTTCTTTGGAAAATTTCGGCATAACCGGCAAGGGATCTTACTCCTTCTTGTATACGTGCTCCACCACTGTCGTTAAGTCCAATTACAGGTGCTCCAATCTTCATAGCCATATCCATTATTTTACATATTTTTAATGCATAGGTTTCCGATAATGAACCTCCAAAAACTGTAAAATCTTGTGAAAAAACATAAACAATTCTCCCATCAATAGTACCATGCCCTGTAATAACACCGTCAGAAAGGTAAATTTGTTTTTCCAAACCAAAATCTACTGTTCTATGCGTTACGAACATATCAAACTCTTCAAAACTATCTTCATCTAGAAGTAAGTCAATTCTTTCACGAGCAGTTAGTTTCCCTTTAGCATGTTGTGAGTCGATTCTTTTTTCACCACCTCCCAGTTTTGCTTTAGCTCTTTTTTCAATAAGCTCATTAATTTTTTCTTGATTTGCCATTGTTATTTTATTTAGCCACCGGTTTTGATTGAAAAATAAATCGGTGAATTATTATTTATTTAGAACAAAGTTCAGTAAGCACTCCATGAGTTGATTTTGGATGAAGAAAACCTATATCAAGTCCTTCTGCTCCTTTTCTTGAAGTTTTATCAATGAGCCTTACACCTCTTTCTTCTATTGTTTTTAAGGCTTCAGTAGCATTATCAACAGAAAATGCAATATGATGCATTCCTTGTCCTTTTTTTTCTACAAATTTTCCAATTGGACCATCTGGAGATGTACTTTCCAGTAATTCAATTTTTGTTTCACCAACCATAAAAAATGCAGTTTTTACCTTTTGATCTGCTACTTCTTCAACAGAATAACATTTCAAGCCTAAAACACCTTCGTAGTATTTAATGGATTCTTCTAAATTGTTAACTGCAATTCCTATGTGTTCAATGTGTGTAATTTTCATAATTAAATAGTTTTAAAAGCGGGGACAAAATTATTGTATAAATAAGCTTAAAAATATGATTAAAATCATTTTAAGTAACAAAAGTTATAAAGTTAATCATAAAAATTTCCTAATGAAAGAAATTCTTTTATTAAGGTATGTAATAGATAGATTATTAATACATTCGAATAGTATTATTTGTATTTAAAAATCAACTCCATGAAATCATTATTTACATTATTTACGATTGTATTATTAACTATTAATTTTGTTTGGTCTCAAAAATCCAATGATGGAAAGATTATAAAGATTCTATCTTTTAATATTTATCATGGAGAAACAATGAAAGGTAATTTTGATCTGGATGTTATTGCTAAAGTTATTATTGATGCTAATCCCGATTTTGTTGCTTTACAGGAAGTAGATTTTAAAACAGATCGAGCTAAGAATTACGATCTGGTAACAGAATTAGGATGGAGAGCCAAATTAGCACCGGTATTTGCAAGAGCTATGGAATTTGATGGAGGAGAATATGGGGAAGGGGTATTGTCAAAATATTCATTTTTGAATACAAGAAATGTAAGTTTGCCATATTCACCAGGTAATGAATCGAGAGCAGCTTTAGAGATAACTACTGTTTTAAGATCAGGAGATACTATTTCGTTTATCGGAACACATTTAGATCATTTGAAAGATGAAGTTGATCGAATTTCTCAGGCAAAAGAGATCAATAGAGTGTTTACAAAGAACAGATATCCGACCATTTTAACAGGAGACCTGAATGCAGTTCCGGGAAGTAAAACAATTAATGTTCTGGAAGAAAAATGGAAATCATCTTATGATAAAAAGAATCCAAAGTTTACTTTTCCATCAGACAAACCAAATCGTAAAATTGATTATGTGATGTTGTATCCAAAAAGCAGGTGGAAAGTATTGAAAACAGAAGTGATTCAGGATACAATTGCATCCGATCATTGTGCTTATTTGGTAACTGTTATGTTGCTGGACGATTAATTCTTTAATATTTCTGAACTGGCACTACCAACGCCAATTACCTGATCATATAATTCACCAAATTTTTTATAATAAACTATTACGGTGTAATTATTTTCGGTTTGATAAAAAGATCCTTCAATAGCATGTGTATTTATCTGTTTATTATAGTTTGCAGTTACGTAGGAATAGTTGTAAAACCCTTGTTTAAGCATTAATGAAGCTTCATAAAGTTTAGTTCGTGAATTATAAACCATTTTGTTTTCATTTGTTATTTGCCAGTCATTAAAAGCACCATAAATATAAATATCTTCGTTATTGAGATCTTCGAGATATTCCAAAGCAAAATGAATAAAAGAATAATCTCCTTCCAGTGAAATGTCATCAGTGTCAATAGTTCGCAATACAAAATTACCATTCACATCAGGGTAAAAAGTATATGGTTTTTTCCCTCTGGCCTCCGTATAGTACAGGTAAGTATTGAATATGTTGTCTAATCTTGTTTTAGCAATATTGTTTGTTGCATTTCTTATTTCTTTTGTGTCAAAATATAAATATTCATTACCGGCCCAATAGGAGATATCATCAACATAATTGTACAATAACTGTGCTCTCCGAACATATTTTGGTTTGATGTTTTTTATTACTGAATTCCAGTCTCCATTTTGATAAATAGCGACTTTTATTTCTTCATTAGGATTGTTTAATAATAAATCTTTATGATTGATCACAAATTCTACACTCTGCTTTTCATAAATTTCACTAACGATTCTGCTTCTATGGACAGTTACCCCTACTGTTACATTTGATTGATAAATGATAAATCGTCGGCTAAAAACCAGGTTTTCGTCTTCGTCAAATATGGAGATCAGGTAATTCCCTGTTTTTTTTATACGATTATTTTCATTGGGAATTTGCATTTGATAATGTGTATAATCCTGCAAGGTGTTGAATGAATTTTCATAATTTCTAATTCTATCAGTAGCATATCCAGTCATATATTCAGTAGATGCTAAATTTGATTTTTCCCAGTTATAATCACAATGTTCAATTTTGTATGTGTAAATAATCTCCTGTGCATTGATATCGTCAAAACTTAAAATCAATTTTTCACCAAGTTGAACTATAGGAGTGTAAGTATTTGGTTTTAATGGTTTTAAAACAATTGATTTAATATTGGAAGGTGGTGTAACAATAGTGCCACTTTGACCAAATAAAACAATTGAAAAGCTAAAACAAAATATAAAAATGAATAGGATTTTTGCTAAAACAAATTTTTGAATATTGAAATAGCGAAAAATGACATGAGATAAATTACTGATTAATAACATATTATACATTTAATTTATAAATATTCTAAATACTTCTTTTGAAGAAAGAAATGTTAAACAAACGCTAAACTATAAAATATTAATTATTAAATTTGCGTTCAATAAATAAACATTTGATTTTTCTTAAATTTAGGATATTTACATCCTTCAAGAAAATAGAATTTAATCAGAGCAAATTATGTCAAAAGACATTCGAATTAAAAACGGCTTGAAAATTAAGCTAAAAGGAGGGGCAGAAAAAAATTTGTCTTCAGTAAGTCGCTCAAAAATATTTGCTATTTATCCAACAGATTTTCATGGAACTTTGCCTAAGATGGCAGTAAAGGTTGGTGATAAGGTAAATGTTGGTGAAACTGTATTTTTTGCAAAGCACAATGATAGGATTAAATTTACTTCACCGGTTAGTGGTGAAATAAAAGAGATCGTTCGAGGTGCGAAAAGAAAAATATTATCGATAAAAATAACAGCAGATAAAAGCGATACGTATAAAGATTTTAATATAAAATCTCCTGAAAATTTAAACAATGATCAGGTAAAAGAATTATTACTGAACAGTGGTTGTTGGGCATATATAAAGCAACGACCGTATGATGTAATTGCCAACCCTGATGATAGTCCGAAATCTATATTTATTTCAGCTTATGCTACAGCTCCGCTTGCTGCATCACTGCAATTTACTTTGTCGGGAAAAGAAAAGGAGTTCCAGGCAGGTGTTGATGCATTATCAAAATTAACTGATGGGAAAGTACATTTGTCTGTAGATGGAAACGAGTCTTCTTTTTTTAATGGTACCAAAGGAGTTGTAATTCATAAAATCACAGGGAAGCATCCTGCAGGAAATGTTGGAGTTCAAATTTCAAAGATCGATCCTGTAAATTCAGGTGATAGAGTTTGGGTAGTAAATCCACAGGATGTTGTTGCAATTGGAAGTTTGATGCTTACAGGAAAATATGATCCAACCAGAGTAATTGCATTGGCAGGTTCAATGGTGGAACATCCTCAATATTATAAAGTTATAGAAGGTACTCAAATAAGTGATATTGTTAATGGTAATTTGAAAACCGGTAAAGCCCGAATTATAAATGGAAATCCTTTAACAGGAGCTGTAGTTGGAGAGAATGGTGCAATTGGGTTTTATGACAATCTTATTTCTGTTATTCCTGAAGGAGATCATTACGATTTCTTTGGCTGGATGCCTTTTGTAGGGAATCATAAATTAAGTATGTCAAGAACTTTCTTTTCCTGGTTAACACCCAATAAAGAATATGATCTGGATACTAATTTTAATGGTGAAGACAGGGCTTTTGTGATTACCGGAGAAATGGAGAAAGTTATGCCAATTGATATCTATCCGATGCAGTTGTTAAAAGCAGCAATGATTGGAGATATTGAAAAAATGGAAAATTTAGGAATTTATGAGGTAGCACCGGAGGATTTTGCACTGATTGATTTTGTAAGTACTTCAAAAATTGAAGCGCAGGATATTATCCGTCAAGGATTAGATTTAATGATTAAAGAAGTAGGTTAATGGATTTTTTAAGAAAACAAATAGATAAGATAAAACCTCACTTTGAAAAAGGAGGTAAGTATGAAAAGTTTGGTCCTGCTTTTGGCGGAATTGAAACTTTTCTATATGTCCCAAATCACACAACTAAAGTTGGAGCCCATATTCGTGACGGGATAGATCTGAAAAGAGTTATGATGGTTGTTGTGATCGCATTATTACCGGCGCTGATATTTGGAACCTGGAATATTGGTTACCAAAATTTAGGTGAGGGTCACAGTTTTTGGGAGTATTTTAGTTTTGGAGGTATTCGCATATTACCAATGATTATTATTTCCTATGGAGTAGGTTTAGGAATTGAATTTGCCTATGCTATTTTTAGAGGTCATGCAGTAAACGAAGGTTATCTGGTTACAGGATTGCTCATCCCTTTGATCATGCCTATTGATCTGCCTTTATGGATGTTGACAATTTCTGTAATTTTTGCTGTAATTATTGGTAAAGAGGCATTTGGTGGTACAGGAATGAATATCTTAAATCCGGCCTTGATCGCCAGGGCATTTGCTTTGTTTTCTTATGCACCATTCATGTCGGGTAATACCGTTTGGGTTGCCGATTCAGTTGCTGACGGTGTTTCAGGTGAAACAGTTTTAGGTGTTTTGGCTGGGAATAAAATGCCAGACACAAGTGTTTTTGATATGTTTATGGGATATATGCCCGGTTCAGTTGGAGAAACATCTGTTTTGATGATCTTGATCGGTGCTGCAATATTACTTTTTACAGGAATTGCAAGTTGGAGAATTATGGTAGCTTCGGTAATTGGAGCATCTTTAACAGGTTTGTTATTTAATGCAATAGGTAGTGATACCAATGCTTTATTTAACTTTCCTTGGTGGCAACACATGTTAGTTGGAGGTTTTGCTTTTGGTATGGTATTTATGGCAACCGACCCGGTTACTGCTGCACAAACCACAAAAGGAAAATGGATTTACGGGTTCTTAGTTGGTGTTTTTGCAATTCTGATTAGAATTGTTAACCCAACCTTACCGGAAGGTGTTATGATGGCAATTCTATTAATGAATGTATTTGCACCAACCATTGATCATTACGTTATCGAAAGTAATGTAAAAAGAAGAAAAAAGAGATTACAAAAAGTTAAAGCGTAATTATTATGGATAGAAATAGTAACATATACACTTTTATTTTCGCCATTGTTATGGTTGTCATCGTTGCGTCAGTTTTGGCTTTTACAGCAACAACACTAAAACCATTGCAAGCTGAAAATGTTAGAAAAGAAAAAATGCAAAACATTTTATCAACGATTGGAGTCAATGTTGATAGAGATCAGGCAGGAGCAAAGTTTGATGAATACATTAAAGAACAGTTGGCTCTGAAACCAGATGGTTCGGTAAATAATGATGTGGATGCATTTAAAATGGATCTGCATAAGGAAACAAAAAAACCTTATGATAATCAAAATTACCCAATTTATTTAGCTGAAAAAGATGGTAAAAAATATTATATAGTTCCTTTATATGGTGCTGGTCTTTGGGATGCAATCTGGGGTTATATCGCTTTGGAAAGTGATAAGAATACCATTTTTGGAGCTTCTTTTGATCATGCAGGTGAAACTCCTGGTTTAGGTGCTGAGATCAATCAGTCATGGTTTGAAGATGAATATATAGGAAAAACTATTTTTGATGAAGAAGGGAATTTTGTTTCTGTTAAAGCAATCAAGGGAGGAGCAAAAATTGGTGATAAGCATGGAGTAGATGCAATTTCAGGAGGAACCATAACATCTGACGGTGTTACTGATATGGTGGAGGAAAGACTTAATAATTATATACCATATCTTAAAAAGGATTAATTATGGCGAAAGAAAAAGAAGCGTTGTTCTCGCAAAAAAACAGAAGATTATTATTAGATCCGCTGAATGATGATAATCCAATTACGGTGCAGGTATTAGGTATTTGTTCTGCTTTAGCAATTACAGTAAAATTGGAACCTGCAATTGTAATGGCAGTGGCAGTAATGTTTGTATTGACATTTGGTAACCTGATCGTTTCCTTATTAAGAAACTTGATTCCAAACAGAATCAGAATTATTGTTCAGTTATTGATCGTCGCTTTTTTGGTGATCCTGGTTGATCAGGTTTTAAAAGCATATGCTTACGATGTAAGTAAACAGTTATCAGTTTTTGTTGGATTGATTATTACAAACTGTATCATTATGGGTCGATTTGAAGCTTTTGCATTGGCTAACGGACCTTGGAAATCTATTTTAGATGGTATAGGAAACTCTATGGGTTATGGTATTATTCTGATTATTGTTGCATTTTTTAGAGAGCTTTTAGGTTCAGGAAAATTAATGGGAATTGAAGTTTTAGGGCACAAAGCAAAAACCATAGCAGAATCAACAGGTGTATACCAGTATGGTTATGAAAATAATGGCTTTATGTTATTATCACCAATGGCTTTGATCACTGTAGGAATTATTATTTGGTACCAAAGATCAAGAAATAGAAAATTAATTGAAAATTAAATTATAAGGAAATTTTTATATCCTTTACTAAAATAAAAATATCATGGAAGATTTAGGAAGTTTATTTATAAAAAGCATATTTATTGATAATATGGTTTTTGCCTATTTTCTGGGAATGTGTTCCTATTTAGCTGTGTCAAAAACAGTAAAAACAGCTGTGGGTCTGGGGGCAGCAGTAATTTTTGTAATGACAATTACTGTACCGGTCAACTATTTATTAGATACTTATATCTTAAAAGAAGGAGCCTTGACATGGTTAGGAGCTGAATATGCAAATATTGATCTGAGTTTTTTAAGTTTTATTATGTTTATTGCAGTAATTGCATCTATGGTGCAGTTGGTTGAAATGATCGTTGAGCGTTTTGCACCTGCCCTTTACAGTGAATTAGGTATCTTTTTACCATTGATTGCTGTGAACTGTGCCATATTAGGAGGGTCATTATTCATGCAACAAAAAAACTTTTCAACAGTGACTGAGTCAGTAGTTTATGGAACCGGTTCCGGAATAGGTTTTTTCCTTGCTATTTTAGCCATTGCAGCAATAAGGGAAAAGATTACATATTCAAATATTCCAAAACCTTTAAAAGGATTGGGTATTACCTTTATTATTACAGGATTAATGGCAATAGCCTTTATGAGCTTTTCAGGAATAAAATTATAGAAGGTAAGATTTAAGAAGAAAGAAGCAAGAATAAAGATATTTAGTTTCTGTTTTTGAGTTGGAGAAATAAAATTAATAGTTGCCTTTAATGAAAAATATTTAGATTTAAATAAATTCAAAGAGTTAGAAGAAAAAATAATAAAAATTCAAAGAATGATTTCAGGATTTCGAGAAACCTTAGACGTTTAAAGTCGTAGTTTTTGATTCTTGATTCTTTTATCAATAACAAATAGAAATGAATCCAATCGTAGCAAGTGTAGTTTTTTCTCTAGTATTGATACTAGTTTTAGTAACCATATTATTAGTAGCTAAGGCAAAATTACTTCCGTCAGGGAAAGTAAAGATCAAAATAAACGGGAAAAAAGAAATTGAAGTTGAAACAGGGAGTACTCTTTTAACAACTTTGGGAAATGAAAAGATATTTTTACCATCAGCCTGTGGTGGTGGTGGAACCTGTATCCAATGTGAATGTCATGTGCAAAGTGGAGGAGGAGAGGCATTACCAACAGAAGTGCCAAATTTCACACGTAAACAATTGGCTGAAGGAATTCGTTTGGCTTGTCAGGTGAAAGTAAAAGAGGATATGGAAATTACCATTCCTGAAGAAATATTTGGTATTAAAAAATTCGAGGCAACAGTAGTTTCCAATTATAATGTTGCTTCTTTTATCAAAGAATTTGTTGTTGAATTACCTGAAGATATGGATTATAAAGCAGGTGGTTATATTCAAATCGAAATACCTAATACTGTAGTTGATTTTAAGGATATGGATATTACTGCACATCCTGTTGAACATCCGGGAGAGCCTGAAAAATTCAAATTAGAATGGGATAATTTCAATCTTTGGCCTTTACAGATGAAGAATAATGAGGAAGTGGAAAGAGCTTATTCTATGGCCTCTTATCCTGCAGAAGGAAGAAATGTAATGTTGAATGTTCGTATTGCAACTCCGCCATGGGATAGAGCTAAAAACGATTGGATGAATGTTAATCCAGGCGTTGCGTCTTCTTATATTTTTAGCAGAAAGGCAGGTGATAAAGTAATTGTTTCAGGACCTTATGGTGAATTTTTCATCAATGATAGTGATGCAGAGATGTTATATGTTGGTGGTGGTGCAGGAATGGCTCCAATGCGTTCACATTTGTATCATTTGTTTAAAACGTTACAAACAGGCAGAAAAGTAACTTACTGGTATGGTGGTAGATCGAAACGTGAATTGTTCTATGTAGAACACTTTAGAGAGCTTGAAAAAGAGTTTCCTAATTTTAAATTCTTTATTGTTCTGTCAGAGCCGGCAGAAGAAGATAACTGGAAAGTGATGAAAGATGTGGATGATAAAGAAGGTGATGGTTTCCTTGGTTTTGTACATCAGGCAGTTATTGATCAGTATTTATCGAAACATGAATCTCCTGAAGATCTTGAGTTGTATTTCTGTGGTCCGCCAATGATGAATAATGCAGTGCAGAAAATGGGTGAAGATTTTGGATTAGCTGATGAAAATATCAGATTTGACGACTTTGGAGGTTAATTAATGATTAGATATTATTATAAAAAAACAGCACTTTACGTGCTGTTTTTTTATTAAATTAACATAATAGATCGTAATATAGATCAAATATTGAGTACTTTTATAAAAAATCAATAAATGTCTTTTTTTGTAATTATCTTAATTTCAGTTTTATCAGTTCTGATAATTATAAGTGTTATTCTATATCTTGCTCAGGATAAAATAATTTTTCATGCAGTAAAATTACCTGCGAATTACAGATTTTCATTTAAAAGTGATTTTGAGGAGATCAACCTAAAAACTCATGACAACCAAACTCTAAATGGTTTGCTTTTTAAAGTTAGTGACCCAAAAGGGGTAGTTCTATTTTTTCATAATCACTCTGGTAATATTGAACATTGGAGTCGGTCGGCAACATATATCAATCATTTAAATTACGATGCATTATTAATTGACTATAGGGGATATGGTAAAAGTACCGGGAGTTTTAATGAAAAACTGATGATGGAAGATTCAAAACTTTGGTATGATTTTACGAAAGATCTGTATGATGAAAATTTAATTACTGTTTATGGTCGTGGAATAGGAGGGACCTTTGCAACGTATGCCGCCTCTTTAAATAAACCCAAAAGGTTGATTCTTGAATCTCCATTGTATGATATGATGTTCACTTCAAAATATGTTTACCCTTATATTCCTTTTAAATCATTAATCTCAAAATACAGGTTTGATACGGCCTCCTCTATTAAAAATGTGAAATGTAAAATTTATATTTTTCACGGTAAATTGAATAAACTGGTAGATTATAGAAACAGTGTGAAACTCGAGGAATTGTCAAAAGAAAATATCGACCTAATGATCATACCGGATGGAAATCATTATAATTTGGTTAACCATCAAATGTATCTAAACAAAATTGCTGAATTATTACAATAAAAAAGGCTATCAATTGATAGCCTTTTTTATGAATTATTTATAAGTAACTACTCTGGTTTTTGTTCTAAGATATCAAAGAACTGATCTAATTTAGGTAAGATAACAATTCTTGTTCTTCTGTTAGTTGATCTACCATCAGGAGTATCATTACTTGCCAAAGGAACAAATTCACTTCTACCTGCAGCAATTAATCTACCTGGATTAACTGCATAATCATTTTGTAATACTCTTACAACAGCAGTAGCTCTGGCTACACTAAGGTCCCAGTTGTCTTTCATACATTTTGTATTGATAGATACATTATCGGTATAACCTTCAACCTGCACTTCCATTTCTGGTTTGCTGTTTACAACGGTTGCAACTTTTCCAAGAACTTCTTTTGCTCTGTCAGAAACTACAGCACTACCGCTTTTAAATAACATTTTGTCGGCAATTGAAATATAAACAACAGTTTTTTCAACTTCAATTTGTATATCCTCATCCTGAATACCGGCAGCAAGGTCTTTCTTTAACTGAAATGCCAATGCCAGATTGATAGAATCTTTTCTGGTCATCGCATCACGAATACCATTGATATACTTGTCTTTTTCACTTAATTGAGCAATAACTTCTTTGATATTATCAGAAGAAGATTGTGTTAAAACAGTTAGGTTTTCAACTTGTTGTAAAGATCTTGATTTATCCTCTTTAAGTATTTCATTTAAACTTGCTAAATGATCTTTTTCAACTAAACAAGATTGTAGATCGGCTTTTGCATCAACCAAATCCTGCTTGGTTTTACCATACTGACTTTCTAAGTCTGTATACTTTTTTGTAGATACACATGAACTAAGTAAAACAGACATAGTAATTGTGATCAAAAGAATTTTTTTCATAATTGTAATTGTGTTAAATTTTTAAAAAACAAAAATATTAAATATTTTATGGTTTATCGCATTTTTTGTGTAAAAAAATACGATTACAAATCTAATATATAACTTATCTTTGTATGTTAATTAAATGATAATATTTCATGAAAAAAGTCTATTTATTTTTCTTTTTAATAGTTGTTTTTGGATGTGCAGATCAAACAGATTCAAGTTATGGTAAATTAAAGGGAATTGCATTAGGAACTTCGTTTCATATCACATATAATAACTTAAATAACAGTATTTTAGAAAACCAAATTGATAGTTTGATCTATAGGGTTAATAAATCCATGTCAACATATCTGCCAACTTCTGATATATCAAAAATTAATAGAGGGGATACTTCTGTTGTTACAGATAAGATGTTTCAGGAGGTTTTCAAAAAATCTGAAAGGATCTACAAAGAAACTGATGGTGCATTTGATCCAACTATTGGGGTATTAGTCAATGCATGGGGATTTGGTCCGGACAATGTTGTTGAAAATTTGGATTCAGCTCATGTAAAAAGCATGTTAGAGTTTGTTGGTTTGGAAAAAGTTCAATTGAAGAAAGAAAAAATAATTAAAAAATACAGAAGTACATATATTGATTTTAACGCTATTGCAAAGGGATATGCTGTCGATGTGATTGGTAGATTTTTAGAATCGAAAAACATAAAAGATTATCTTGTAGAGATTGGAGGAGAAATTCGTGCCAGAGGATTAAATCCAGATGGTAAAAACTGGAAAATTGCCATTGAAAAACCAAATTTTGACGGTTCCCGTTCATTTCAGACAGTTATTGAACTTAATAATGAGTCCATCGCAACTTCAGGAAATTACAGAAAGTTTAAAATAGATGCCTCAACAGGTAAGAAGTTTGCTCATACAATTGATACAAAAACAGGATTTCCCAGTCAAAGTGATTTGTTAAGCGCATCGGTCATTGCAAAATTAGATTGTGCTGATGTAGATGCTTATGCAACTGCTTTTATGGCAATGGGATTAGAAAAAAGTAAGTTGTTTCTCAAAAAACATAAAGACTTGAAATGTTTTTTTATTTACAGTGATGATAATGGTGATATAAAGACCTTTGCAAATCAAAATTTACAAATTTCAAATTGACCTTATTGAATAAAAACGAAATTGTCTCAAAAGTTCTTTTAGTTTCTTCGCGTCTCCTTTGCATTTCTTTGCGATACAATTTTAAAAAGCTGTTACACAAAGGTTCGTTAAGATTCCGCAGAGTATCACAAAGTTTTTAAAATTATGAAAAACTCAAAAAAAAAGACTTTTGATACAATCTCACTTTAATAACTCAAAATTAATACTCTGCAACCACAGTTATTTCTATAACTTTAGCAATGTTCGTTGAAGGTTTACCATCTTTAAATGCGATGGCATAATCTGCCAAAGTAAGGTTTAACTTAGAATTTAGGGTGATATTCCCTCCTTTTACTGTGATTGTTGCTTTTTCACTAATATTTTTGGTTTCACCATGTATCGTCAGACTTCCCTCGATATTTGCAGTGTAAGTTCCGTCCGTTTTAAAGTGAACATCAGAAAGATTGGTTATTTTTCCTTTTAATTTAGATTTTGGAAACTGTTTAGTGTCTAAAAACTTTTTACTGTTATAATGCTTTTGCATTAGAGACTTTTCAAATTCATAGCTTTGCATTGGTACAGAGAAAACAAATTCACCTGTTTCTGTATTGATCGTACTAACTGTTTTGTAGTTATTGGCTTCAATATCTTCAGCAGCAGTATGAGAGTAAATTTTAAAATGTGTTTTTTTACTTACTATTTTATTTTCGGTTTGTGCATTTACTGTACAAGTAAATATAAATAATAGAACGATACTTAAAATTGATTTTTTCATTTGGATTGTTTTTAAAATTTATTATTGTTTATGATACTACATTTTTCCAGGATTACATTTTCATACATTTCCAGGTCTTCAT
>JAOZTG010000057.1:14291-17184 GCA_029939235.1 Flavobacteriaceae bacterium | reverse complement strand
AAGGGTTTTCCTTCTTTGGATTTCCATACTTTTGAATCTACATTTTCAACCGAACCTCCAATTTGGGGTTTGCCATAGGTTAAAACGGCTTCTCCGTTGATCATATGAGAAATAATAGAGTCATTCCTGACCAATATTTCCAAACTCACCCATTGGTCTCCGTTATAGGTTTTTGAACTGGAGTTAAAACAGTGATTTTTTTGTAATTTACCATCCATTACAACATGTGTACCGGGTGTACATAAATTTCCTGTTGGTCGTTCACCCTTATCTAACCCACCTAATAATTGAACTTCAATAGAGACTGGAAAGTTTTGCTCTAATTCCATGGTTTCAGGCGCCTGGCAATGAATCATAACACCACTATTTCTTTTTGCCCATCCTGCTCCATCTTTTATTTGTTTTCCGGTAAATCTGTATTGTAACTTCATTCTATAATTTGAAAACTCTTTTTTATAAAATATA
This sequence comes from Flavobacteriaceae bacterium, assembly GCA_029939235.1. Taxonomy (GTDB): domain Bacteria; phylum Bacteroidota; class Bacteroidia; order Flavobacteriales; family Flavobacteriaceae; genus Lutimonas. The sequence continues at coordinate 16,719 of JAOZTG010000057.1, read as the reverse complement.
TGTCCATAAGAAGCATTAAACACACCATTATATTCATCATAATTCACTTGCATGACACCATTTACAACTCGAAAGGTGTTTTTATAATTATCACCTAAAGGATGACCTTTAATTTTAACTACCCAGTTATCTAAATTTTTACCGTTGAATAATTGTATCCATTTGTTTTTAGAATCTTGTTGAACAGTTGTTTTATTTTTATAGCTGGAAAAAATAACAAAGCTTAACACGATAAAAATCAAAGGGTAAAAAACTTGCTTCATAATTATATTATTATTGGTTAATTTTCATCAAGAACATAGAGAATTCCTCCTAACAGATGTTTTAAAAAGGTTTTATCACTAAAACTCTCTTCTGTATGGCCCATGGCTGTATAGAACATTTTGCTGTTATCAAATTCCCGGAACCATGCAATAGGATGGTTTTTACCGTGTTTACCTCCTAAATAAGATTCTTCATCTAAATTTAGTAAGACCTTCATATCTGGATTTAAATTTTTAAAATTATACCATTCATCAAATCTAACCCATCTGTTTTCCAGAAAATTTGTTGCCGGATGCTTATGATCTGTCACTTCTATTGTGGCAAGTTGTAGTATGGGATGATCTAAAAAACTTGCTCCAATCATTTTTCCGTACCATGGCCAATCAGCTTCTGTGGCAGAAGCTCCATGAATACCAACAAAGCCTCCTCCATTTTCAATATAAGAGATGAATTTTTCCTGTTGGGAATCATTTAAAATATCCCCGGAAGTACTTAAAAAGATAACAACATCACAATTTTTTAAATGAAATATTAAAACATCTGAGTTCTCAGTTGCTATAACTTCGAAATGATTCTTTTTACCTAATTTTTTGATACTTTTTATACCTGCTTCAATGGATTGATGCCTGTATTTTACAGTTTTTGAGAACATAATAACTTTAGGTGAATTTTGAGCATAAATATTATTAGAAAACAGAAATCCAAATAGGAACAATATCAGAAATGAGTTTTTGGTTTTTACCATTTTTTTAGTTTATAAGGACCATTTTTTACCTCCTGTTGCTTCTTCTACCGTCATGCAACCATTTTGCGCTCCGGGTATTGGATCATAAGCTAAAACTTCTTCTCCAATTTTTTCACTTGTTAGAAAAGCCCAGATACTGTACTCTCTTAGCCTTACCAATGTTCCGTATATATGATTCTCTTCTTTATTATTTTTAAATTCTCGTGTTTCTTCCTTACTGGCTTTTAGATATTTAGCCAATAATTTATCATATTCTTCTATTGTGATTTTATTCACCTTACCACCTAATTCTATTAGGATAAATTGTATGCCCTTTTTAAAATAATTTTGTTTGATCTCACTTTCAACTTCTTTAAAATAAAGGTCTAAAAATTGGGGAACATTAACATCAATTGCACCTGGTGAATTTTTTGTGGTTGGAAGTATTAGATCTGTTAAATTTTGAATCACAATACCCTCCTCGTTAGAAAAGAACTTTGGAATCCATAAAATTTTCTGATTTTTTTGGCAACTTTGTAATATGCTAAACGCTGTTGGCGTTGCAACTATATAACCTAATGACAACCCCATACTTTTTAAGGCTCTTCTTCTATCCATCGCGATCAGTTTTTTGGTTGAAATTTGCAACGGCATGATTTACAGCTCTGGCAGTTAGTGCCATATAGGTTAGTGACGGATTCTGACAGGCAGAAGATGTCATACAGGAGCCATCGGTAACATATACATTAGGAACTGTATGAATTTGATTATATTTATTTAAGATGGAAGTTTTTGGATCATTACCCATTCTGGCGGTGCCCATTTCATGAATGGCTATTCCTGGAGCTGCTAAATTATCAATTGTTTTTACGTTTTTAAACCCTGCTTTTTCTAACATTTCAACTGCTTGCAGTTTCATATCCTTGCGCATTTCTAATTCATTTTCTTTCCATTCTGCATCAAAAGTAACTGTTGGTAAACCCCAGTCGTCTTTTTTATCATAGTCCAATGTCATTTTATTTTCATGATTTGGTAAACACTCTCCAAAACCACCTAAGCTCATTTTCCATTTTTCTGGTTTTAGTAATCCTTCCTTATAATCTGCACCATATCCTAATTTTTCAATATTCTCTGGAATTCCTGCTCTTCGTCCAGCACTTCCCTGATAGCCATAACCTCTTAAAAATTTCTTTTTTGTAGCTTTATCGCCTAAATTCTGAAATCTCGGAATATAGATCCCGTTGGGTCTTCTCCCTTTATAATATTTATCTTCAAAATTATCTATTTCACCATAAGCACCTGCATCCAGATGGTGATCCATCAAATTATGTCCCAATTCTCCACTGTCATTTCCTAGCCCATTTGGGAATCGTTCTGATTTAGATTGCAATAAAATGGCTGTTGTTGGAATAGTGGAAGCGCAAACAAAGATTAATTCAG
>JAOZTG010000057.1:0-14191 GCA_029939235.1 Flavobacteriaceae bacterium | reverse complement strand
TTCCATAGGAGGTTCAAAAATCCCATCAGGTAATTGCGCCAAACCTAATTTTTCACCACTTACACCAATAAATTTTTCAACATGATCATACCAGGGTTCAATATCTTTATATCGTATAGGCCAGTCGACAGCAATACCATCTTTTTTATTGGCTTTAAAATCCAGATCACTTAAACGGTAGCTTTGTCTTCCCCAGGTAAGGGATCGTCCTCCAACCTGATAACCTCTGATCCAGTCAAATCTCTTGGTCTCATTATATGGATGCTTGATGTCATCTACAAAAAAATGACTGGTTGATTTATCTGTAACATAGCCAGTTCTTGCTTGTTTTTTTTGTCTGGATTCTTCTTTTCTTGTTTGTTTGCCTCTAAATTCAAAATCCCATGGATCCTGATACATTGTTGGATAATCTGTAATATGTTTTACCATTCTTCCTCTTTCCAGAACCAAAGTTTTTAACCCCTTTTCACAGAGTTCTTTGGCGGCCCAGCCACCAGTAATTCCGGTTCCAATAACAATAGCATCGTAATCTTTTTTTATACTCATATTAAAATCTCTAAAATTTAAGAAAAGAAATTAGAAAAACATCCCAAATGTAAGTAATTGAAATCGTACAACCCTATAAAACGGAGGATTAAAATGACTTATTGATCTTTTTTTAACTAAATAGTTTGGAATATTTTAAGTATGAATGAATTTAATTAAAAAAAAATCTATTTTCATTATTTGATTTACTATTTTTACGAAACTTATTTAAAAAAAACAAAAAGGATGAAACGAAGAGGTTTTCTTTCTAAAACTGCAAAATCAGGTTTGGCACTATCAGCTTTAGGTCTTTTTGGATTCGATAGCATTTTAGCTAAAACCGAAAATAAATTAAAATACAAAGATACAGACAATCTATTTTTTAAGCTTTCATTAGCTCAGTGGTCTCTTCATAATGCACTGTTTGCTAAAAAAATGGATAATTTAGACTTTGCAGCAAAAGCAAGAGGCTTTGGTTTTGAAGGTTTGGAATATGTAAATATTTTTTTTAAAGATAAGGCAAATGATAAGTCCTATTTAAAAGAAATGAATACCAGAGCAGCTACAGAAGGTGTAGAAAATGTTTTGGTCATGATCGATGGGGAAGGGGATCTTGCCGAAACAAATACAAAAAAAAGATTAAAGGGTATTGAAAATCATTATAAATGGGTGGAGGCTGCTCATTTTTTAGGTTGCCATGCTATACGAGTAAATTTAAGAGGAGGAAAAGATAAAGAAGAAGCAGTGAAGACTAGTGTAGACTCCTTAAACAGACTTTCAGATTTTGCTAAAGGATCTAACATTAATATTCTTGTTGAGAATCATGGCGGATTCTCTTCTAATGGTGACTGGATGACAAAGGTTTTTTCGCAGGTTAAGAATCAGAATGTTGGAACCTTACCTGATTTTGGTAATTTCTGTATTGAAAGAAAAGGAGATAAATGTATTGATGAATACGATCGCTATAAAGGAATGGAACAATTGCTGGTTTTCGCAAAAGCAGTAAGTGCAAAATCAAATTTTTTCGATGCGCAGGGGAATGAAAAAAATATCGACTACTACCGAATCATGAAGTTGGTTAAAGAGGTTGGCTATACAGGTTTTGTTGGTGTGGAGTTTGAAGGAAAAGCGGAGGTAGAGGAAAAAGGTATTCAACAAACCCGTGATCTTTTAATCAAAGTTGGAAAACAATTATCTTAATATGTATTGATTAACTTTTAAAATGAATTCAATTAATAATTTTCAAATTTTATATTATGAGTAAAAATAAAAAACAAAATGCCATGTCGCGACGAAGTTTTGTATCAAAATCATTAGCTGCAACTGCAGGTTTTAGTATTGTTCCTTCCTTTGCCATAGCAGGCCTTGGGCATAAAGCACCAAGTGATAAGTTAAACATTGTAGGTGTAGGTGTTGGAGGTATGGGTTATTCTAATCTTAAAAAAATGGAATCTGAGAATATTATTGGTTTATGTGATGTAGACTGGAAATATGCAGACAGGGTTTTTAAACATTATCCAAAAGCTAAAAAATACAAAGATTTTAGAAAAATGTATGCTGAGATGGGTAAATCCATTGATGGAGTTCTTGTTGCTACAGCAGATCATACACATGCCATCGTTGCTGGTCAGGCAATAGAAATGGGCAAGCATGTGTATGTACAAAAGCCATTAACACATACTGTTTATGAATCAAGATTGTTAACAAATTTAGCAGAGAAACATAAAGTTGCTACTCAGATGGGGAATCAGGGAGCTTCTGGTGAGGGAGTTAATTTGGTTTCGGAGTGGATTGCCAATGGTGAGATAGGAGAAGTAACGAAAGTAGAAGCTTTTACCGACCGACCAATATGGCCTCAGGGTCTTACAAGACCTGATCCTATGACTGCACCTAGTACATTAGACTGGGATCTGTTTATTGGCCCGGCAAAATCTCGCCCGTATAATTCAGCTTATACCCCGTGGAACTGGCGAGGCTGGTGGGATTTTGGAACAGGAGCTTTAGGCGACATGGCATGTCATATTTTACACCCGGTATTTGTTGGTTTGGAACTTGGTTATCCAACAAAAGCTCAGGGAAGCTCCACATTATTATTGTCTGACTCTCCACCAACTGCGCAGAAAGTTACATTAAAATTTCCAAAACGTACACCAAAGCGAAAAATGAAAATTAACTTACCAGAAGTAGAAGTTACCTGGTATGATGGTGGTTTACAGCCTAACAAACCGGAAGGTTGGCCTGATGGTAAAAGCATGAATAATTCCGGAGGAGGAGCTATTTTCTATGGAACAAAAGACACTCTTATTTGTGGAACATATGGAAAAGATCCATGGTTATTGTCAGGAAGAAAACCAAAATCTCCTGAATTCAGACGGAGAATTAAAGAATCTCATGAAATGGACTGGGTAAGAGCAAGTAAGGAAAGTGCAAATAATCGTGTTGAAACTTCTTCTTCATTTAGTGAAGCAGGACCATTTAATGAGATGGTGGTAATGGGAGTATTGGCAGTTCGTTTACAAACTTTAAATAAAGAGTTGAAATGGGATGGTAAGAACATGCGTTTTACCAATATAAATAGTAATGAGGAAATTAAAATTGTTACAAAAGATAATTTTAAAATTCATGATGGACATCCAACTTTTCGCAAAGAATGGACAGATCCTATTAATGCAAATGCTTTTGCAGAAGAATTGGTTAAACATAATTACAGAGATGGTTGGAAATTACCGGATATGCCTAAATAAGTAGAATTAATAATTATAAATAATAAAAAATGAAAATTAAATTAGTGTTTTTAAGCTTAGTAATGATTTCATTATTAAGCAGTTGTGATACTGCAAAAAAGGAGGCTCCTAAAAAGGAAGCCGAAGCTAAAAAAGAAGTAGTAACAAAAGTAGAAACTCCTGCAAATACATTATCAGAAGCAGAAAAAAAGGATGGTTGGCAATTGATGTTTGATGGAAAAACATCAAAGGGCTGGAGAGGATATAAAAAAGATCATTTTCCAAATGGCTGGGTTGTAGAAAACGGAACTATTCAATGTCTTGGGTCTGGAAGAGGTGAAGCCGGAAGTAAAGAAGGTGGTGATATCATTTTCGATAAAGAATTTCAGAACTTTGAATTAACGCTGGAATGGAAAATTTCGGAAGGTGGTAATTCAGGAATTTTTTATCTGGGAGAAGAAAAATTGGATTATATCTGGAAAACTGCTCCTGAAATGCAGGTACTGGATAATGAAAAGCATCCTGATGCAAAATTGGGTAAAGATGGTAATCGTCAGGCAGGTTCACTATATGATCTGATTCCCGCAAAACCACAAAATGCAAAACCTGTTGGTGAGTGGAATAAAATTGAAATCATCGTTTATAAAGGAACCGTAGTCCATAAACAGAATGGAGTAACAGTTCTTGAGTATCATTTATGGACACCGGAATGGAATGAAATGGTTGCAAAAAGTAAATTCCCTAAGTTAAATAAAGACTGGGCTGAAGTAGCTTCCAAAGGATATATCGGACTTCAGGATCATGGTGATGATGTTTGGTATAGAAATATTAAAATAAAAGAACTATAGAAATATTGTTCTAAATCTGATTAATTTTAAACCTGTCCTACTTGATATGTCTTTGAAAAAAAGGCAAATAGTAGGACAGGTTCTTAATATTACGAATATAGGGTTGAGTACAAATAGTTAGAATATTTCTTTGTGTAACTTTGCGTATTGGCTATTTCACGTAGCCATGCAGAAGTACAAATATTCACAAAGTTATAAGTAACTAATCCTTTTATGTTATTGATATATAAATAGTTATGATAAAACTTAAAATGGGAATGATTGGTGGTGGAATAGACTCTTTTATTGGAGATGTACACCGAAAAGCAGCTTCTTTGGATGGAATGATAGATCTGGTTTGTGGAGCGTTTAGCAGTACGGCAGAAAGATCTATCACATCGGGGAAAGAACTTTTTTTACCGGAAGATCGATGTTACAATAATTTCGAAGAAATGATCTTAGCCGAGAAAAAATTACCCGAAAAAGAACGAATGGATTTTGTTGCTATTGTTACACCTAATCATTTGCATTTTGCTCCGGCTAAAATGGCTTTGGAAAATGGTTTTCATGTGGTTTGTGATAAACCTATGACATTAACTTTGGAAGAAGCTATAGAACTGGAAAAAGTAGTGAAATCAACAGGGTTATTGTTTGCTCTAACTCATAATTATCCCGGAAGCCCAATGGTAAAACAAGCCAGAGCAATGGTTAAAAACGGTGATTTAGGTAAAATTCGAAAAGTTCAGGTACAATATTTACAAGGGTGGTTAGCAACTTCCGTTGAAAAAACCGGTCAGAAACAAGCAGCCTGGCGTGTGGATCCAGAAAAATCTGGTATTGGTGGAGCTTTGGGAGATATTGGTACCCATGCTGAAAATCTGGTAGAATATGTCACTGGTTTACAGATAGAAGAATTGGCAGCCGATTTAGGAAAGTTTGGAGCAGATAGAGTTTTGGATGATGACGGAAATATTTTATTACGACTGGAAAATGGAGCAAAGGGCACTATGTCTTTTTCACAAATTGCTGTCGGAGAAGAAAACAATCTGGCTATCAGGGTTTATGGTGAAAAAGGCAGTTTAGAATGGTCACAGGAAAATCCAAATCAACTGATTACCCGCTGGCTCGATCAACCTAAAGTAATTTATACGCCTAACGGAAATAATTTATATCCTGATTCATTAGGTGCTTCTCGAATCCCAGCCGGTCATCCGGAAGGATATTTAGAGGCATTTGCTAATGTGTATAAACATTTTGCAATACATCTCCATGCAAAATTATCTGATAAAGAAATTGAAAACCCTGATTATCCAACCGTATCGGATGGAGTAAGAGGGATGAAGTTTATTTATGCTTCCGTAGAAAGTGATAAGAAAAATTCAGCCTGGATTAAATTAGAATAAAATGAAAACTATAAAAGGACCAGCCGTTTTTTTGGCACAATTTGTAGGTAATGAGTCGCCTTTCAATTCATTAGATGGTATGTGTAAATGGGCATCAGATCTGGGATATAAAGGCATTCAGATTCCAACCTGGGAAACCTCTTTAATAGATTTAAAGTTAGCCTCAGAAAGCAAAACCTATTGTGATGAATTGAAAGGTAAAATTAATTCATATGGATTAGAAATTACTGAATTAGCCACTCATTTACAAGGACAGTTGGTAGCAGTACATCCGGCCTATGATATAATGTTTGATAGTTTTGCTCCGGATACTGTTAAAAACAATCCCAAAGCGCGAACTGAATGGGCTGTAGATGCAATGAAAAAAGCTGCTGTCGCAAGCAAAAATTTAGGATTGGCTGCTCATGCTACCTTTTCAGGATCTTTGTTATGGCACACCATGCATCCCTGGCCTCAGCGACCTCCTGGCTTGGTAGAAATGGGGTTTGATGAATTGGCGAAACGGTGGCTTCCAATCTTGAATTATTTTGATGAAAACGGTGTGGATGTTTGTTATGAAATTCATCCCGGTGAAGATTTGCATGATGGGGATACATTTGAGCGTTTTTTAAAAGCAACAGGTAATCATAAACGTGTTAATATATTATACGATCCATCACATTTTGTTTTGCAACAGTTAGACTATATTGCATATATTGATCACTATCATGAATTTATCAAAGCCTTTCATGTTAAAGATGCTGAATTTAATCCTACAGGAAAAAAAGGTACCTTTGGCGGATATAATAATTGGGTAGACAGGGCAGGCAGATATCGTTCTCTTGGAGATGGACAAATAGATTTTAAAACAATATTTTCAAAGCTAACACAATACGGTTGTGATGTTTGGGCCGTAATGGAATGGGAATGCTGTATTAAAAGTCCGGAGCAAGGAGCAAGAGAAGGAGCTCCGTTTATACAAAAACATATTATTGAAGCTACTCAAAAAGCATTTGACGATTTTGCAGGATCGGATATTGACAAAGAGAAGTTAAAAAGAATACTAGGAATATAAGATCAATGAATATCAGATGTTGAAAAGGATTTTATAGATACTATTCCTGGGGATAATTTAATCCAACCTGTTTTCTTACTTTTTCTAAAATCGTGATAAGATCTAGGCTGTTTTGATGTGACCAGATCTTACTTTCAATGTTGTTTTCTCTTATACATTGATGACATTCTATAATTTCGTGACTAAAACCAATTCCGGTTGTTGGCAGATCAAATGTTTTCTTTTGATCGTTTTTCACCAAAGTAAAACCCTGAGGCACATGCCATGGATCAGGTATAATAATTTGCCCCTCTGTACCGCTAATCTTTGCAGTCATATCCGATTTTGATGCAAAACTGCTATACAAAACAGCTTGTGCATTAGGGTAATGAAAGATCATAGAGGTTTGCATGTCACATTTTGTGACTTTATGAAAAATAGATTTGGCTAAGATCTCATTAGGAATTCCCAAAAGTGTATAAGTTAAAAAAGCAGGATAAATACCAATATCTAAAATAGCGCCTCCTCCAAGTTGTAAATTCAGAACTCTACTATTCAGTGGTTTATCAGTTTTAAAAGAAAAATCAGCATTGATATATTTAATTTCACCAATAGCTCCTTCACGGATCAATTTTTTTATTTCAACAAAACTCGGATTAAATCTGGTCCATAAAGCTTCCATGAAAAACCTATTGGTTCTTTTGGAAGTTTCTAAAATTTCAGATGTTTCTTTTTTATTGATAGCTAAGGGTTTTTCACACAAAACATGCTTGTTTTGCTCCATTGCCTTGATGCTCCATTCGGCATGAGAAGAATGGGGTGTTGCTATATAAACAATATCAATGTCTTTATCCTCTATAAGCTGGTTATAGTCACTATAACTCTTCGTTGCCTTATGTTTAAGTTGAAATTCTTTCGCCTTTTCTTCACTTCTTGAGGCAACTGCAAATAATTCGGTATCTTGCAAAATGGATAGGTCACTGGCAAATTTATGGGCTATATTACCACATCCGATGATTCCCCATTTTATTTTTTTTGACTGATCCTTCATCTTAAATCTAAATCATTTTCAAATTATTAACCTCCTGTTGGGTAAGGTGTCTCCATACACCTCGAGATAAATTCTTTTTAGTAAGTCCGGCAAAGATCACCCTATCCAGTTTGGAAACTTTATAACCAAAATGCTCAAAAATTCTACGTACTATTCTGTTTCTTCCGGAATGAATTTCTATACCGATCTCATGTTTTGGCTTGTTCTCGATATAAGAAATATGATCGACAAATACCATTTTTCCCTCTAACACAAAATTTTCACCTATTTTATTCAAGTCTCTCATTGTTAAATTCTTATCAAGAGTAACATGGTATAATTTTTTAACCTGATGCTTTGGGTGTGTCAGTTTTTTCGCCAGCTCACCATCATTGGTAAAAAGTAATAAACCTGTTGTTTGCCGGTCTAATCTTCCTACCGGATAAATGCGTTCTTTTGCAGCGGTACGTATCAATTCCATTACGGTTTTCCTTCCCCTTTCATCATCCATGGTAGTGATATAATTTTTGGGCTTGTTTAATAAAACATAACGTTTTGCTTCCGGTGAGATCAAAGCTCCATCAAATCTTACTTCATCATCTAGTTTTACTTTAAAACCCATTTCGGTTATGATCTTTCCATTCACAGTTGCAGATCCTGATTTGATAAAAGTATCTGCTTCTCTCCGTGAACAAATACCGGAGTTTGCTATGTATTTGTTTAAACGAATTTCATCCGAGTCACTAACTTTATTAGAGGTTGCACTCTTCCTTTTAAAATCTTTTATTTTTTGTGGGTGTGGTCTAAAATTTTTATCCTTAGATTTTCCGTAAGGTTTTTTAGAATTTTGAGAGAAGGATTTTCCTTTTGTTGAACCTTTTTTCTCCGAATCTGATTGTCGTCCTCTCGACGATTTATTATTTGTAGTCATTTATTATTTTTTTGCAAAAATACAAAAACCATTCAATATCAAAGTATTAAAAGAAGCTTAAATTCGAGCATTTAAAATTCTCTGAATGATGACAGAAGTATCAATTAACGTCAAACTCAATACGCCAATGACTATCATAAATTTGATGATATTGTGTAGTAGCACATAATCTTTTTTTGAATTTGCTTTCCATAATAAAAAGAGAAAAAAAGTAAATACAATTCCTACGAAATAGAAGTAATATTTCATCATTCCAATTTCAGGATATTTCCAAATAAAGTAAATTGGATCAATTGTAAAAACAACTAATATTGTGATCAAAAGTTTTGTAAAATATTCACCGTATTTTACTGGTATGGTTTGGTAATTCTGTGCTATATCTCCTTTGATATTTTCAAGATCTTTTGTTAATTCCCGTATCATCAACACAAAGAATAAAAATGCAGCATGTGTAAAAATGATAGTTGAAAAATTTCTATAATAAATAAAAATGGCAAAAAATGGTAAAAGGGATAAGATCGCTGCTGAAAATAACCCGGCAAGCGGATATTTTTTGAGTTTATGGCAATAAAGCCAGATTAAAAAAATATACACTGAAAAAAATAATGCTGCTCTCCAGGAAACTAAAAAAGCAAATCCAACTCCGGTAAAATTTAATAAGAAATATATTTTTAATTTAGTTTTTTGACCAACGATATTGTCAATTTTTGATTTGATAGGTTTATTGATCAGGTCTTTTTCTGCATCGTAAAAATTATTGATAATATATCCAGCAGCAATTACGCAAGCAGTTGCTAATACGATAAAATAAAGATCGAGATTAAAGAGTATTTCTTTTAAAGATTTATCAGGAGAAAAAATAAATATAGCAGCCAGATACTGAGCCAGAATAATGATAAAAATATTATAACCTCTTACCACTGAAAACATACTTAAGAACTTGTAGAAAAAAGAATACTCTTTATTTTTCTTAGGTGTATTTTCTTGTGATATTTTTAATAAATCCATAAGACTGCAATGGATTTAAAATCTGTAAACCAATTCTAATTTATATTTATGAAGTAGCTCTTTGGTTTTGTTATAATCTTCAGTAAAACCTAAGATATAACCACCGCCACCTGATCCGCAAAGCTTTAGATAATAGTCATCACTTTCAATTCCTTTCTGCCATAGATGGTGAAATGACTCTGGTATCATTGGTTTGAAATGTTTAAGAACAACTTTTGAAAGTTTTTTTACATTACCAAATAAGTCATGCACTTCGCCATGTAAAAAGTTGTCGATACACGCATCCGAATAGCGTGCAAAATCTTCATCGATCATTTTACGAAATCCTTCATTTTTCATTTTATGCATAAAGATATTCACCATTGGCTGTGTTTCTCCAACCATCTCAGAATCTAATAGAAAAACAGCTCCTTTTCCCTCTTTTTGAGAAGGAATTCCTGTTGCTTCCAGATTGTCTTTTGAATTGATCAAAATGGGTAAACTCAAATAAGAATTTAAAGGATCCAAACCTGAACTTTTACCATGGAAGAATGATTCCATTGTAGAGAAGATCTCTTTTAGTTTTAATAATTTTTTACGTGTAAGGTTTTCTAGAACAGTAATCTTGTTTTCGGCATATTTATCATAAATAGCCGCAACCAATGCACCCGAACTTCCAACACCATAACCTTGAGGAATACTTGAGTCAAAATACATTCCATTCTCAATATCATTTTTAAAACCTGTAAGATTTAATTGCAGAAGATCTTTATTGGCAGATACCAAATAAGTATAGAATTCGTGTAGTTTTTTATTAGAGAGTTTTGCTTTCTCGTCTAAATGATTGCTAACCTTTAATGCTCCCTGATAATAATTATAAGGAATGGCCAAGCCTTTAGAATCTTTAATGATTCCATATTCACCAAAAAGTAAAATTTTGGCATAAAACAAAGGACCCTTCATAATGAGTATATTAAGCTTAAATATATTTCGTTGCAAATATAACGTAAAATATTAAACTCTATTTCAATTGACCTAAACAATAATGATTTACAGGTGATTTTTATAAAAGTAAGGCAATAGAAATGGTCAATAAAACTTTTTTTGTAAAGTTTGAACCGATCATTTAATTGTTATTAACGATGTATAGTAGCATAGTTGTTACGCAGAGTTACACAAAGAATCACAGAGAATCGCAAAGATAATTAGAGATTTAACACAAATATTTTCCTATAACATAAATCCTTATTATTCTATTTTTGATCTGTTCCATCATAATGATAGGTCTTCCAAACATCAACTTTTCTATCAAAAACATACTTTCCTTCTTCCTTTAGTTTTCCGTTTTCACTATAAATTTTCCAAATACCTTCTTTTTCTCCTTTCTCATAGGTGCCGGATTCTTTTAGTTTTCCATTTTCATGATAGTCCTTCCAATCACCATCTATTTTTCCGTTTACATAGGTAGTTTCATTTTTTAGTTTTCCATTTTCAAAATAAACTTTTCTGGTTCCAAATAGAACACCATTTTTATAATTTACAATTTGAAATACATTGCCATTTTCGAAATACCATTTCACCATTCCCTGAAAAACTTCGGCATTTTTTTCCAGAGAAAGACCTTCCATTTGTACAGTACCTGAAATGTAATAATCGGTTAACCAATATCCGTTGGCTTTTTCCACACAATGACATCTAAAATAACTGGCCTTGTTTTTTGATGTTTTTTTCCAGTTACTGTCAAACCAAATAGTGTCTTTTTGAGCAAATAAAGAAAGAGAAGATAAATACAATAATGCAAACGTGAAGAGAACTGTTTTTTTCATAATAAGAGAATTTTACACATATTTCCCATTTCACCCAATAGGGTTTAAATAAAAATATGATGGTTTGTTATTCTCTAGTTACGAATACAATTTTAATATTATTCTAGTTTCATAGCACCAAAACCGGCATCATCACAAATGTACTGATTATTTTGGCAAAATACTATTAATTCATTTTTAATAAATGAGTTGATTTTTTCTTTTTCCCTTTTGGGAAATAGGACATGTACATTTGCACCGGCATCTAAAGTAAAGCAAATATCAGAAGCTGTTTTTTTGCGATATTCCCATATTTTTTCAATGATCTTTAATGTATTTGGTTTCATTAAAATAAAATAAGGATTGGATGTCATCATCATGGAATGTAAGCTAAGAGCTTCACTTTCTACTAAATTTACAAAAGCAGAAAGATCACCATTTTGAAGAATCTTACTTAATTTTTCTATATTTTCATTTGCCTGGATAAATCTTTGTTCGGCAAAAGGGTGATCGATCATTAGTTTATGACCAACTGTGCTTGATACTTGTTTTTCTCCTTTATCCACCAGTAAAATGGTATCCTGATAATTTTCAAAATTTTTGTGAATTGGATATGGGAATTTTACTCCGTAAAGATTTGAACTATTTGAAATATTTTTGTGTTCTCCCCAAACTACCAACTCCCCTTCGATACTTCTTGCTGCACTGCCTGAACCTAAACGAGCTAAAAAAGAAGCTTTTTGATTAAAATAATTTTCCGCAATGGTAGGGTTTAATTCTTTTTCTATACTCATTAAACATAAAGCCAGGGCACTCATGCCACTTGCCGATGATGCGATACCACTACTGTGAGGAAAAGAGTTTTCGGTTTTAATTACAAAATCAAATTCCGTGATAAACGGAATATATATTTCAACCCTCTTAAAAAATTTTATGATCTTTGGTTTAAAATCCTCTTTTACCTCCCCTTCAAAAATAACCTCTACACTGTATTCTTTGGCAGGAGTATTTTTTTTTGAATACTCTAAAGTTGTAATGGTATGGCAATTATTTAGGGTAAAACTGATAGAAGGATTTTTAGGAATTTGAGGCTCACTTTTGCCCCAGTATTTTACCAAGGCAATATTGCTCGGACTTTTCCATGTAAAACTTCCTTTTTCAGGATTGGTTGTATCAATATTTTTAAGGATAAAATCTTTTTCGGTCAAAACTGTAAATTTTTGGTAAAGATAAATGAAATACTCAATTTTTATAGTTGATTTACGAAGAGTTCTTTTAGTTTTTAAACAAAAACTTCTGAATAATATCCCAGTTTTTACCGTTGTGTTTGAATAAAAAAAGACTTTTCACTACAAAATTTGCAGCAAATATTCTGTTTTGATAGTCTGGCCAAACCCTGTAAAATTCCTTATTCAAAAGATCTCGGTTAGCGATAGTAACGTGTGGAGTAATATTTTTACTCAGTTCTTTTTCATTAAATTGCAAATGACCTAATAACATGGTGTTGAGCTTTTGGTGAAGACTTATGAGTTGTTGAGATGCTAAAACATCAACAAATATTGTCCTTGGTGTAAAACATCCAAATCCGGATAGAAGAACTTTAAATGAATTTTGCTTCTTGGCAAACAAATTTAAATGAGAGTTGAGTTTTTCTTCAAATGTTGCTTCTCTTCTAAACGGTCTTTGAATGGTTATATGAGCAGATGAATTCATAGCTTTTTTTGCACCTGTATTTAAAAAGATCTCTTCCTTTAGTGCATGAATTTCTTTTCTCAAATCAAGGGGAGGAACTAAGGCAATAAAATAGAGATCCATTTTTGCGGTTTTATTGAACATTTTCTCATCTATAAAGAACGGCCTTTTTATCATTATTTTTAGGTTCCGCATCAATTACTTTTACTTGTGTAGCTATTTTAGGTGTGTCATCATCAATTATTTTATGTACAATTGAGTTTGATTTCAATGTCATATATTCGGTTTTATCAGCTGCCGTTAAATTGGATGAATTATTGCTAAAATATCCTCCAAAATACATCCTCTCATATATCTTCTTATTGATCCTTATCCAATAAAATCATTAAAATTATTCATCCTCAAGTTTATTTAGGACAGGATTGATATGTTAAAGTTAAGATTATTTTTTAATTGGTAAAAACACTTCAGCTTTCCATTTTAGAGCATCTCCTCCCATATTTGGATTATTGTAAAATATTTCAAAAGGTTTTTTTTCAATTTCAATATTATTTATTCTTGCATAATCTATTAAAGCATTACCAAGCTCTATCAGAAGAAATATAATTACCGTTATAGATAGCTTTTAAAGCTTTTTTATTACTGATATTCTTGTATTTAATTATATTATGAATTGGTAAAGAGTCATTTTTAATAATTGGATAACAAAAATTATAATGGATACTGTCATTGGCCATATTCCAATATGTAATTTCTACAATGGGTTTACCATTAAGTGAAATATTATTTTCAAAAATAAATGAACTCAATAAATTAAAGTTTTGCATCATTCCTTTTGCTTTATTGAGCTGTTTAGATTTTATAGGAATATATGCACAATAAGTAGATCTTATTTCGCTCTCATCTTTTATAGTTACTCTAAAACTTTTAATATGTTCATTTAGTTTTTTATTAAAGTCGGTGAGTGTATTTTTTGTTCTTTTTTCAAAATCTGTATTACTAAAAGAAAATAGTATTCTATTTTTTATACTGTGTTTAGTATCTTTTATATAGATTTTTACTTTTGAAGTAGAATCATTTATACTAATTATTTTCCAATAATATATAAAGGTAGAATCATTGAATGTGATTTTTTGTTTTACATTGTTAATGTCTTTTTGCTCAATAATTTCGGAATTATCTAAAGAAATACTCCAGGTTTTTATTGTTTGATTGATAGTACCGGAAAATGTTTT
>JAOZTG010000202.1:2958-5078 GCA_029939235.1 Flavobacteriaceae bacterium | reverse complement strand
ACAGGATCAATTAGTTTAGGCATCCCATCAAAAGCCAAGAATAATGAAGAACTGAATCTGTTATAGATCGCTTGATCTGCCGTTAAACTATTGTATTTTTTTGCTTCTTTTGCATATTTTAAATCTGAATGAAGGTTTTGAGCACTCAGGTAAACAGAGGTATTGGGATAACTGATCAAAACCCTGAGTTTGGTTGGATTGGAATCACCCAATTCTTTGAATAGCATAAAATGATTTACTCCAAGTCGGTCTAAAGCAGGTTGATAAACTTTATTCAAATAATCGACCAGTAGTTTTTGATTTCCACCAAACCTTATTTCATAAGTTCTAAGTTCATACAATTCCCTTTCTAAAAATGAATCTAAAGAAGGTTTTATCTGACCTGCAGCACTAGAGATTGGTACAGCAGTAGCCACAGCAGATGCCAGTAGCGTCGATTGAATAAATTTTCGTCTTTTCATATCATATACCTGTTAAATATCTTCAAATTTAATGAATTTTTAATCAATTTAAAATGATTATCAAAATTTAAAATAGTTTAACCTTCAACTTGTTTCAGATAAAATTTGATTATTCTATTTGTGTATTACAAATAATAATTACTCAACTATATAGATAGTTTTATTTACTTCGGTCAATCTAAAATATCCCCAGGCATAATTATCAGGATTAGCAGGATTTGTACAATTACCCCTTAATGGTGCCGGAATCGTAGAAAACGGATCACCCAATACACTATTTTGTTCAATCAATAATCGAATATAATTAAAATATGTTTTTGAAATTCCATAAAGTTCAATATCAACAATATCGCCGGGAAGCAATTCTTTTTCATTGGTATCATCATTATTAAACTTTTCATAAAATATATGCATTTCATTACCATTAGTAAATTCATCGTTAACATCTAATAGGGTTGGTAACAGATCTTTACGTTCATGAAATTTTGAAAGGTAATAGTTCTTAAATTCTAGTGGGTCATCAAAATAAACATTAATCTCAATTACATCTTTATCAAAACCATTCTCTGTAGATTGATCTACTTTTTTAATATCAACAACAGGAGTAAGTGTTTCTTTTGCTATATAGGTTTCACCATTATAATTAATTTCTAAAGTGTAAGATTGATTAATTATTGGAGTAAAATTAGAGGTTGAATAAGTTCCGTTATTTTGATCTATAAATTGTACAGATTCTCCATTATTATCATTGGTTACATTTACAAAAGCTCCTCTTACAATTTGGGTTGATACATCATTAAAATAAGGTGTCATTTCACTCAGTTTTATAATTTGCTCATTGCCAAATGATCCCTTTTCCCAATCTAAAGAAGCTTCAATTACCATTCTTGGTCCACCATAGGGCACATCAACATCAATCACATCTGTACATGAAAAAAATACTAAACTTATGATCATGTAACTATATAAAAATATACCTTTCATTTTCTAAAATTTAAAATTATAAGTAACTGATGGTACTATTCCAAAAATAGCAGTTCTGGTTGCTTCATTTCGGCCAGTTTCTCTATTCTGGCCAAAGGTTATCGAGGCAGCATTCATGCGGTTATAAACATTATATATTCCGAAAACAAATTCGCCTTTCCATTTATTCAATGGCTTTCGATTTGGTTTGAATATGGCCGAAATATCTAATCTATGATAGGCAGGCAATCTGTTGGCATTTCTTTCTGCATAACTGGAGATCGACATTCCTTCATATGTATATTGTCCGTTTGGATAGGTAACCGGTCTGCCTGTTTGGAAAACAAAATTCGTACTAAACATCCATTTATTGGTGAATTTATAGGCTCCTGTTATTGAAAAATCATGAGTTCTATCATATGCTGTATTATACCAATCACCATTATTAATCCCTGGTCCACCTGCATCACCTCCCGGTGTTCTTTGTTCAGATTTTGACAAAGTATATGCCATCATACCCGAAAATTTGCCATAGGTTTTTTGCAATAAGAATTCTAAACCATAGGCTCTGGCTTCACCACTTAATATAACTGTTTCAATAATGTTGTTACCAATTAAATTTGCACCATCAATATAATCTATTCTATTATCAATAGTTTTATAATATGCTTCTATACTAAAGTTGAGAAATCTATT
>JAOZTG010000202.1:0-2858 GCA_029939235.1 Flavobacteriaceae bacterium | reverse complement strand
GGTTGATCATTTTTATAAATGGTTAAAGGTTCTCCTCCCAGTCTTGAAAAATAACTAAAGCGAAAACCATACTGGAGATTAAACCGGGTTGAAATTTTTTGTTCAGCATTTACATAAGCTCCTCCTTCAAAAGCCTTTTTTTTATCTAATTTCAAAAAATTGACGGACGAAGTTTCAGAAGTTGGACTGATCTCTCCTGGATTAAAATTGTAATAAATACCACTAATTCCAAAATCAATATTTAATTTATCATTGGCATAATATTGAAGATCATATTTAAAATTAAAATTATTAATATTTGCATTCCAGTCAAACTCCAGAGCATTTATACCTAATTGATAATCATATTTACTATAGATCAATGAAAGATTTGAAAACAATTTCTCATTAAATATATGATTCCACCTTACATTTCCAGATGAATTACCATAAGAATTGCTAAAACTTTTTCCAAATTTAAAAACATCTCTGCCAAAATAACCAGAAAGATAAAGTCTGTTATTCTCATTAATTTCATAATTACTTTTAAGGTTCAGATCATAAAAATAGAGCACATTATCTTTCAACTCTTCCGAAAGCTTAAAAAACAAATGCATGTACGAACCTCTTCCTGCAACTAAAAATGATCCTTTTTCCTTAAACACCGGGCCTTCAATTGCCAATCTGCTTGAAATAGAACCAATACCTCCTGTAAATTGATACTTTTTACTATTTCCTTCTTTTTGTCTTACATCTAAAACAGATGAAACTCTACCACCGTACCGTGGTGGAATACTTCCTTTGAACAGCTTCACATCTTTTATAGCATCCGCATTAAACACAGAGAAAAAACCAAATAGATGTGATGCACTATAAATGATAGCTTCATCCAACAAAACCAAATTTTGATCAACTGCTCCTCCTCTAACATTAAAACCATTAGAACCTTCACCATTATTTGTAACTCCGGGAAGTAACTGAATAGATTTTAAAATATCAACTTCTCCAAAAACAACTGGCATATTTTTAATAGTTGCTATTTTCAATTTGGAAACACTCATCTGAGGTGTTTTAATATTTACTCGTTCCGTATCATCTGCAATAACAATAACTTCATCTAATTTATTGGTTGATTCCACCAGTTCAAAATCTAATTTCAAATCTTTATCCAAATCTATTTCATAAACGATATTTCTAAATCCCATATAAGAAACAATCAGCGAATAAGTTCCTTTAGTTGCCGTAATGGAATAGAAACCATACTCATTGGTTAAAACACCTGTATTGCTGTTTTTAAAATAAACCGATGCACCAAAGATTGTCTCACCATTCTCAGCATCTTTAATAATACCATTCACAGTAAATCTATCCTGAGCAGATAATAAAACCGTAAATAAAACTGATACTAAAAAAAATATTTTTCTCATACGTTAACCCTCCATAAGGATTTCAAATATATTACCATCTTTTCATTTTTGCAGATTTAATTATATTTTATTGATATAAATTGGTTTTAGATACCAAAAGTATTGATAAAAACTACTCAAAATGTTTTACATCCATATCAACCTGATTAAACAGAAATGACAAAAAACACCAACCATGGTTTATTCATTTAGCTAAATTTCAATTTATTTTGATTTACACTTTTATAAATATCTTTCTCTTGTATAAAAAATATATAGGAATGTAGCATAAAAATGTATAGAATACAGCCCAAACCAATGAAGCAAATTTTGGTGTAAATCCAGTTTTTACAAAAAATTGATGAAACACCTGGATTATAGCCTTACCCTCTCCAAAAATTGGAGGCCATACAACATATAACAGAATAAAAGACAGAATGTATACTAAAATAGCATTCGAACCGAAAACCACAAAAGGGAAAAGTATTTTTTTAAAACCTTTTAAATCAATTATCCAAATACTTAAAGCAAAAATCATTGCTGCAACACCTGAAGTAAATAGAACGAAAGAACTTGTCCATAGATTCTTATTTAATGGAAAAAATAAACTCCATAGACCACCTATCAAAAAGATTACAAATCCAAATACAAAAATTCTGGCAACTACTTTATTAGGATTCTGATCACTTTTTATAATTTGGCCTACTAGTAAACCTGATATTCCTGTAACTATTGAAGGTAAAGTGCTCAGTATTCCCTCTGGGTCATGGCTACCATCAAACAATTTTCCCGGCAAAGCTAATCTGTCAAACCAAGAAATCAAATTATTTTCAATATCTAAGGAAGGATAGCCCAAGTCTGGTATAGGTATAAATGTGAGAATCACCCAGTACCCAAATAAAATACTTAGTCCAATAGTGATTTGAGTTTTCCAATTGGTTTTAAGAAATAAAAAGCTACATACAAAAAAAACGATGGCTATCCTTTGTAATACTCCAGCAATTCGAAATCCACCATCCAGGGTTGGGTTTACTAGTAAATTCACAAGTAATCCTAATGCAAATAAAATTAAAGACCGTTTTAATATTTTTTTAAAAATAACAGGCAGTTTTACTCCTTTGCTAAGTTGCTTTGAAAAAGAGAGCACAATAGAAACACCTACAATAAAAAGAAAAAATGGAAAAATAAAATCTGCAAAAGTAATTCCATGCCATGTAGCATGCCCTAATTGTTCATACTCCTCTTTATAATTTCCTGGGTTATTAACCAAGATCATTGCTGCAATTGTAAACCCTCTAAAAGCATCAAGAGATATCAATCTACCTATTGAAATGTTAATATTATTCATGGTTGACTTTTTTTAAGGACATTTACAATTGATTTCTGTTACAGTCAAATCAGTATAACTTTCTCCATTTTGATTGATTTACTTTTTCACTAAATCATCAAAAAAAAAGAGTTACGATTAGGTAA
>JAOZTG010000201.1 GCA_029939235.1 Flavobacteriaceae bacterium | reverse complement strand
AAAAATTGTAAAACAACCAGTTATATTCAGTTTTATTTTTTTTGATTCTGTTTTAGAATAATGTAGTATTATGATTTTAAGTACTTGGGCATTATATGTAACTCAAAAATATCTTTGAGAAACTTTGTATTTTCTCTGCGAAACTCTGCGAAATAACACACCTGAACGGACGGGCAGGGCTATTGCACAAAGTGTCACAAAATATTTTACTAAGTTGCACAAAGACCACATATCTACAAAGTAGAGTCATTTTGAGTATTTAGTTGATTTTACACTGGTTTTTTATTTTCCTCTTTTTTGTACAATCAATTCACAATTAAATTTATTTCTATTCAATATTAACCGTATTTTTGAAATTCATTTAATTTATGATCATGCGTACTTTTTCAAAATCAAAAAGATTTAACCAGCAGATACTATCCAAATATCAAATTTATAACAGTATTTTTATCACCTTACCTTTTGATGATATCACAAATACTGGTGAATTGCTGCCTCTATTTAAAAATTCATGTGAAAAAGGATTTCAAAGCGGATTAACTCCCATTGAGATCATCGATTCATTTTTTAATAAATATTTAGAAATATCTGACGAAAAAGAAAAGGTTAGTCTATTGTTTCAATTTATTCAATATATTGAACGTCAGGTTGTTCTTTTTGATGCGGTAGAAGATGCTGCTTTTCCTATCATAAATAATATGAATGGTAAAGGAACCATACGAAACACGAAAGAAGAAGCTTTTGCACAAAACAAAAGAAATGCCTTGCAACAGTATTTAAAAGAATTTAAAGTCAGGATCGTTTTAACAGCGCACCCAACACAATTCTATCCGGGAACCGTACTTGGAATTATCACTGATCTTACCAATGCAATTGAACAAAACGATTTAATTGTTATAAAAAAACTACTTGCCCAATTAGGGATAACCCCTTTTTTAAAAGAAGAAAAACCTACTCCACTGGATGAAGCAGTAAGTTTGATCTGGTTTTTAGAAAATATCTTTTACAAAGCTGCCGGAAATATTTACAATTATATTGAAAGTAATATTTATGAGGATAGTTTTGTTGCAAATGAATTTGTAAACCTGGGTTTTTGGCCTGGTGGAGACAGAGATGGAAATCCTTATGTTACTACGGAAATAACATTGGAAGTCGCCAATAGATTACGTCAATCGATCATTAAAAACTATTACAGAGATGTTCGTGATCTCAAACGAAAACTGACCTTTAAAAAAGTTGCTCCCTTCATTACTGATCTTGAAAATAAATTATACAATAGTTATATCAATCCAAATATTATTGAAATTTCATTTGATGAATTCTATGAACAATTAATACATATAAAAGAGTTGGTTATTGAAAATTATCAGTCACTATATGTAACTGAAATAAAAGACGTTATCCATAAAGCTAAAATATTTGGATTCTATTTTGCAACGCTTGACATTAGGCAGGATAGCAGGGTTCACCATAGTGTATTTCAAAATATTGTAAAGATTCAACAAGATAAAAAGTCTGGAATATTTCCTGAAAACTACCAAAGTCTTTCCGAAAAAGAACAAATTGAAATCCTGTCAAAGATCAAAGGAAAGATCTCTTTAAATGATTATCAGGACGAAATTGTGGTTAAAACCTTAGGATCTATGAATGCCATTAAAAAGATCCAAAAAAATAATGGAGAAAAAGGAGCTAACAGATATATTATTAGTAACAACCAAAGTGCTTTAAATGTAATGGAAGTTTTTGCTATGCTAAAACTTACTACTTTTCATAATGATTTACCTGTTGATATTGTTCCTTTATTTGAAACTATTGATGATCTAAAAAACGCAGATCAGATCATGAAACAATTGTACACAAATAAATCTTATAATGAACATTTGAAAAAAAGAGAATTTAAACAAACCATTATGCTCGGTTTTTCTGACGGTACAAAAGACGGAGGATATTTAATGGCAAACTGGTCTATATTTAAAGCAAAAGAAGAACTAACCCATATTTCAAGAAAATATGGTGTCAAGGTAATTTTCTTTGACGGACGAGGCGGTCCTCCTGCAAGAGGCGGTGGAAAAACCCATCAGTTCTATGCCTCTCTTGGACCTACTATTGAAAATGACGAAGTGCAATTAACCGTTCAGGGACAAACCATTAGCTCCAAATTTGGAACTGTAGAATCCGCCCAATATAATCTGGAACAATTGATTAGCTCAGGAGTTAGTAATGAATTTTTTGATAATGCAAAAAATGCATTGACAACAGAACAAAGGGAAATTTTGAATAATCTATCTGATCTTAGTTATAAAGCTTATAATGAATTCAAACAACATCCTAAATTCCTGCCTTATTTAGAAAAAATGAGTACGCTTCAATACTATTCAAAAACCAATATTGGTAGCCGACCATCAAAAAGAAAGAGCTCCAGTGAATTTAGTTTTAGTGATCTTCGGGCCATCCCATTTGTAGGCTCATGGAGTCAGCTAAAGCAAAATGTTCCAGGCTTTTACGGACTAGGATATGCATTGCAACAATATGAAGATCAAGGTGAGATTGATAAAGTAATTCAATTATATAACAATTCTAAGTTTTTTAAAAGTCTTATTGATAACAGCATGATGAGCATGAAAAAATCCTTTTTTGAATTGACCAGATACATGGAAAAGGATAAAGAATTTGGTGAATTCTGGCAATTGATCTACAATGAGTATACCAACACAAAAAGGCTGGTTTTACAACTTGCAAATCTGGATGAACTAATGGATAATTATCCGGCAAGTAAAGCCTCTATAGAAGTTAGAGAATCAATTGTATTACCACTACTAACAATTCAACAATACGGACTAAAAAAGATTCAGGAGATGAAATCAAGCGGTAAGTTTGATCCTTCAGATCTAATCATTTATGAAAAAATAATAACCAGATCATTATTTGGAAATATAAATGCAAGCAGAAATTCAGCTTAGGAATTGTTATGAAATAAGTTGACGGAAATGGCGAATTTATTTTTTTCATTGTCAAGGCAAAATTTTTCAGCATAGCCTAAGCTATGGTTAAATATTTTAACAATGAAAAAGGAAAAAAGAACGAGTCAAAATGGCAAGTTATTCCGTACCAATTCCTTAACAGGTATCTTACTGCTAACTAGATAACTATTTTTTATAAATTGTAGAAGTTAAGACTGTAAATTATAATAAACCTTTTTTATTATCGTTATATAACTGTAACAAAAGTTATTACATAATTACAAAAAAAGGGGCTATGAAAAAGAGTTTTTTTATAATTGGTATACTTGTATCGTTTCTGTTTATATCTTGTACAAACAACGATGTTAAAGAAATATCCGGTACTTT
The DNA here is from genome assembly GCA_029939235.1 of Flavobacteriaceae bacterium. Taxonomy (GTDB): domain Bacteria; phylum Bacteroidota; class Bacteroidia; order Flavobacteriales; family Flavobacteriaceae; genus Lutimonas. The sequence continues at coordinate 1,744 of JAOZTG010000201.1, read as the reverse complement.
ACTATTCAATGAAATAGGAACACACAGTTTTAATATCAATGCCGAAAACATAGAGGCAACGATAACTATTGCAGGGCCGAATAAAGGCAAAATTCAGATTTTTGAAAATGTTAACCTGTACAGAACAGTTGATTATACTGCCAAGATCAATGAAAAAAGCATATCTACTTCTAAATCAGAGTTATTAAGCAATCTGGTAGTATTATATGAAACCAAATCCGGTGAAGAATTAGCTAACAATCTGGATAATGGTTATATCAAAATAGACTGGAAAGGTCTTTATTGATCAAACTTTTTTCTATAACTACACTCCAATTATCAATGTATCCAGCCAAAGACAATTGATATTCTAACTTTTTGCATTTAACTTTTTACTTTCAACTTTAAAAAGATTAGTTTTGCTTTATGCAGAAGAACATCAATATTCAAAATAAAAAAGCACGTTTTGAATACGAAATTTTAAGTAAATATGTCGCAGGTATTCAGCTAACAGGTACCGAAATCAAATCTATTCGTCAAAGTAAAGCACGAATTACAGAAAGTTTTTGCGAATTCAATGAAAAAGGAGAACTGTTTGTGATCAATATGTTTGTTGAACAATATAGTCATGGTAGTTTTTATAACCATAATACTAAAAATTCCAGAAAATTACTGCTTACTAAACAGGAATTAAAAAAATTACGCAAAGAGGTGCAAAACGTAGGTTTAACAATTATTCCTTTGCGCTTATTTATAACAGATAAAGGATGGGCAAAGCTACAAATTGCCTTGTGTAAAGGGAAAAAAATACACGATAAACGGGAAGCTATAAAAGACAGAGATAATAAAAAATCACTCGCCAGAATAAAGAAAAACTATTGATGAGAATTAAAGATTATTTTACTTTTTTTAGATGGAAGAATCTATTGATGATTTTTTTAATCCAGGCGATGATCAAATTTATTCTTTTTCAAAAATTCGATCTAAATACTTCTCTGGATATTTTTCACTTTTTTATCCTGACCTTTTCCACCGTATTTATTGCCATGGCAGGTTATGTTATCAATGACATCAATGACATAAAAGCAGATGAGATCAATAAACCCGATCGGGTTTTTGTAGGGAAAATGCTTTCGTTTAAAAAAGCGAATAATTTATTTTTAATTCTTAATTCTCTGGGACTTTTACTTGGATTCTATCTTACAATTTACATTCATAAAAATTCCTTTTTTATCATTTATATTATTACTTCTTTACTTTTATACAGATATGCTATTGATTTGAAAAAGAGATATATAATTGGAAATGTAATTGTTTCATTTATTATCTTTTTGAGTATAATTATTGTACCGGTTTTTGATATTGTACCGGTAACCAATTCCTTTAATAAAGATTCTCAGATCATCATTTTTAATGTAGTTCTTATCATTGCTGCCTTTGCCTTTTTCCTCACTTTAATAAGAGAAATTGTTAAAGACATGGAAGACATAGAAGGTGATAAAAAAATAAAAGCAAAAACAATTCCTATCGTAAATGGTCAACAAAGAACGAAGTTAGTTTTGATTGCTTTAAGTACAATACTTTTTTTAGCGATCAATTATTTTGTCTTTACAATATATGATACAAATATTTTGGTTAGTGTATATTTACTCGTATTTGTTAGCTTACCTCTACTCTATTTTATGTTAAGGATACAGAAAGCAACAAACAAAAAGCAATTCCATCAATGGAGTAATTTTTTAAAGCTTGTAATGCTTTTAGGAAT
>JAOZTG010000200.1 GCA_029939235.1 Flavobacteriaceae bacterium | reverse complement strand
CAATAGTTCGTTAAGTTTTTTTTAATTAAAAAACACAAATCATGTAAAACAAAGAATATCAAGTGTTTATATTGTTTTCTTTGAATTGGTATTATATTGATAATCTGTGACTTATGTTTTATTGTGTAAAATCAAAAAACAAGCATTTAAATTACTAAATATCAGTCTTTTAAATAAGTTTGTAACGAACTGTTGTTTTTTAACAGATGCTAATTTACATATATTTATTGGTTATGATTATTGTATTGTTGCTTTTGGAGTGAAATGTATTACAAATCAACACAAAACAAATTAACCAATAAACAATTAAATTTATCCCCCAACCCTTTTAGTGTGGTAACCTTCTTTTTGAAGAATTTGTATGATTTTATCGCGATAGTTTCCCTGAATGATAATTTCACCATCTTTTACAGTGCCTCCAACGCTACATTTTGTTTTAAGTAATTTACCCAAAGCTTTTAGATCGGATTCACTTCCCTGAAAACCTTTGACGATGGTTACAGTTTTGCCACCCCGACCTTTATTTGAAAAATGGGCTTCCAGATGTTGATCGTTAGGGGCGAAAGTTTCCTGATCTTCTTCCGCGAAAGCGGAAAAATCTTCATTTTCATTCGTGGAAAAAATAAAACCACCAAGATCAGATAAACTATTTAATTTTTTTTTACCCATTATATTTTTCTAATTAATTTATAAATTCCAAACAGAAAGAACAATATACCAATAATGAGTGCTCCCAAGAAGCAATAGTAGCATTTTTCTTTTATTTTTACAGATGCCAAAGCTAAAAACATGGATGCCAGAATAAGCTTTTGTGGGCTTGAATTATTCATTCTTTTTAATTTTATCCCAAGCCAGTATTATAACTGCTAAAGTTTCAAATACCAAACCAGTTGCTAATACTACTGAAGCCTGATCCCATTTTAAAATTTTACCAATTGCACCGATAATTATCAGTAAGAAACCAAATGAAAAAAATGAAATTACTTTTTTGCTCATATCAAATCTTATTTTCTGTAAAATGGAAGTAAATACGAAATAGTATAGTTAAATCCGAAACCATTGCTGTTTAAGTAAACCTTGTTAAACCCTGGTATATATAGGTTTTTAAAATTTTCAGGTTCCTTAAAAGATATTTTTTGATTCCACCTAAAACTAAATCCCATAAAAACATTGTGTAAAATTTCGGCCTTGAGACCTAATACGAGCTCTATCCACTGGGCACTTAATCCATCATATAGAACTGGTGTTGTGATGGTATGATTTGGTAAAAATGGATCTGCATTGATTGTATATTCATTCAAAGTCTGGTCAAAAGTACTAAAGGCATAACGTAAACCAACTACGATCATATTTTCCATTCCAATCCAGTTTTTATAGGCATTGAAATCTGCTCCAACTTTGATATATTGTCCGTTAGTATAAAATTCAAAATAATCTTCTTTTACTGTCGCTTCAGAGAAACCTAATTCGGCAGCAGCATAAAATCGTTTGGTAATTCTAAAATCACCTACAAATTCCAGGCCTTTTCTATCTTCATCAAATAAAGAATATGCGGGTTGAAAAATATCTATACCAAGTCTAAGTCCATAGCGATCTTTGTATTTTGCTGTATCCTTCACTTTTTCCTGCGAAAAAGAGGTAAAATACATGAAAATGAACAATATACTAATGAAATATTTTAACATGATCAGAGTTTTGGTTTAGTATATCTTGTGGATCTTTCACGGTTTTGATCTCTTTGATCCAGTTGTCATTATCATTGATCAGAGTGGTTTTTACATCGTAATAAAGTGTTTTATAACCACAGGATCTGGACACAAAAACATCTTCACGAATGTAATTTAGGTCAAAAGTATCTTCATTATCATTGGTCTCATCCTGATCATTTCCGTTTAGAATTAATTTGAATCTTGTAATGTCTTCATTTACCTTTACAGGTATTGCAATCGAATCCGTTAATACAGTGATGGTCTCATTGGTATAATCACCATCAATACCTTCAATTTGTACTTTTAAATTTGTGACTTTTTTGTATTCAGTGGGGTCTTCATTATCAAAAAACCTGATAATTAGAAGAGGTGTATTCTCTTCAATGCAGATATCATCTTTTTCACAACTCCACAGTATTGACAATAAAATGATTAAGGAGAAATATAGTGTTGTTTTTTTCATTAAATATTTTCCAGTGTTGATTTGTGAATTTGTTTATGCCGATAATTATCGGGAGTTGATTTGTGATTTGCGCAATGCATTTAGCATGTTTGTTATTTTTTCAATTTTTTCTCGTACTAATATATAATCTTTTTCTAAAATAAAATTTAATTCTTTTGAAATAATAAATTGGTTTAAAACCTCCATTGCCGAACTAAAAGAAATTGTTGTAAAATACGCTTTATCTTTATTTGTTCTTCTTGATGTTCCTTCTGCCAAATTAGAAGAAATTGAGATTGATGCTCTCCACAATTGGCTAGTCAATCCGAATTTTTCTTCAGGAGGGAAACTGTTGGTAATTTTATAAATGATTTTGACTAACTCAACTGATTCTTTCCAAACACTCAATTTTTCAAATGAATAGATATACATTTTATGCTTTAATTAAACGATTAAACAGATAAACAAATAACTCAACGCCTTTCTAAAAGTACTACATTTTCTACATGATGTGTTTGAGGAAACATATCAACAGCCTGTGTTTTAATAATTTGATAGTCATCTTTCATCAAAGCCAGATCTCTTGCCTGTGTTGCCGAATTACAACTTACATAAACAATTTTTTTTGGTAAAATGTGTAATATTTGCTCAACGACTTTTTTGTGCATTCCATCTCTGGGAGGATCCGTAATGATCACGTCCGGATTACCATTTTGAAGAATAAATTCTTTCGTAAAGATCTTTGCCATATCTCCCACAAAAAATTCCACATTATCAATTTGATTCAATTTTGCATTTTCATTAGCATCTTCAATTGCCTCAGGAACAGATTCTACACCAATCACTTTTTTCGCCTTTTTAGCAATAAACTGTGCAATTGTACCGGTACCGGTATAGAGATCATAAACCAGTTCATCTCCTTTCAAATTGGCAAAATTTCTTGCAATTTTATATAATTCATACGCTTGTGCGGAATTTGTTTGGTAAAAGGATTTTGCATTGATCTTAAATTTTAAGCCTTCCATTTCTTCAAAAATGTGATCGGTCCCTTTAAAAACAATGATATCCTGATCATAGATAGTATCATTGCCTTTATGATTGATCACATACTGTAATGAGGTAATTTCAGGGAATTTTTCAGCAATATGATTTAATAGAAGTTCACGTTTTACTTTATTTTCTTCAAAAAATTGAACGACTACCATAATATCACCAGTCGATGCAATTCGGATCATTAAAGTTCGTAAAAGTCCATGTTGATGTCGTGGATTAAAAAATGAAATATCATTCTTTTTTGCGAATTCTCTGATGGAATTTCTAATGTCATTGGATGGGTCTTCCTGCAAATGGCATTTATCAATATCTAAAATCTTATCCCACATTCGTGGAATATGGAAACCGCAGGCACTTTTGTTGTCAAAATCCTGTCCGCTTTTAATTTCTTCATTGGTCAGCCATCTGGAATCGGAAAAAGAAAACTCCATTTTGTTACGGTAAAAATAGATCTCTTTGCATCCTGCAATAGGTGTTATATCAGGCAATTCTAAATGACCAATACGGATCAGATTGTTGGTAACCTCTTTTTGTTTGTAAAAAAGCTGTTCCTCGTATTTCATATTTTGCCACTTGCAACCACCACAAACTCCAAAATAATCACAAACCGGTTGGGTTCTTTTTTCGGATAATTTATGAAATTTAACAGCTTTACCTTCAAAAAAAGATTTTCTTTTTCTTCCTGTTTGTACATCCACAATATCGCCGGGAACTGCGTTTGATAAGAAGATCACTCGTCCATCAGGTGATTTTGCTACAGATTTACCTTTTGCAGCAGTATCAATTACTTCAATATTTTCAAATAAATGAAATTTCTTTTTTCTCGCCATGAGGCAAAAGTAATTGATTTTTAGTGAAGGATAAATAAAGGTTTGAAGATATTTGTTTTAGTTTTACATTGTTATGGAAAAAAATATCCACAAAAAAATAATTCATATTGATATGGATGCATTTTATGCTTCTGTTGAGCAGATGGATTATCCTGATTTAAGAGGAAAACCAGTTGCTGTTGGAGGTGGAGGTGAAAGAGGAGTGGTTGCAGCCGCAAGTTATGAAGCCAGAAAGTTTGGAGTTAGATCAGCTATGAGCGGAGCCATGGCAAGAAAAAATTGTCCGCAACTAATATTTGTAAAACCCCGTTTTGATCGTTATAAGGAAATATCAAAACAAATAAGAAGTATATTTTTTGATTATACGAATCTGGTTGAGCCACTTTCATTAGATGAAGCCTATTTAGATGTGACTCATAATAAATTGAACAAACCATCTGCAACTCTGATAGCCAAAGAAATAAGGCAAAGAATTTTTGCGGAAGTTGGTTTAAAAGCATCAGCAGGAATCTCTTCCAGTAAATTTATAGCAAAAATAGCATCCGATATTAACAAGCCAAACGGGCAAAAAACAATTCCACCCGAAGAAATAATACAGTTTTTAGAAGAGTTACCTATTGAAAAATTCTTCGGAATTGGTAAGGTAACCGCAGCAAAAATGTTTCAGTTGGGAATATTTACAGGAAAAGATCTAAAAAGTAAATCTTTAGAATTCTTAACAGACCATTTTAAAAGTTCAGGAGAACATTACTATAAAATTGTAAGAGGCATTCATAATAATGAAGTAAAACCAAACAGAATCCAGAAATCTGTTGCGGCTGAACATACATTTACTAAAAATCTCACTTCGGAAATATATATGCTTGAGCGATTGGAGGATATAGCCAAAGAATTAGAAAACAGATTAAACAGATCAAAAGTTGCCGGTAAGACTGTTACCTTAAAAATAAAATACAGTGATTTTACAACACAAACACGAAGTAAAACCATACCCTATTTTATCAAAGATAAAGACGTTTTACTCAGTACTGTAAAAGATCTTTTATATCAGGAGAAAAT
>JAOZTG010000056.1:14340-17325 GCA_029939235.1 Flavobacteriaceae bacterium | reverse complement strand
TAAAAAGCGGATGAATAAAAAAATGAAATGCCTGTCCGGCATAAGGACATAAAAATAAATATTCCATTAAAATAACAGTAGAACTCTTTTAAGTTAGCTTTGCAAACTAAAGTGATTTTTATGAAGAAAAATATATTTGTAGCATTTGTAATTGTGGGATTCATATTGAACTCGTGTAAACCGAACTTTAAACATCTTCAAAAAGAAGAGAACAACTACGATATAACAACCGAATCTCAATTACAAGACAAAAACTATGCTAAAAAGATTGAAGATCTTTATGATTCAGGAAAAGAGGGAAATTTTACAGGGAAAGAGGATATAAATATTTATTTTAAAATATTTAAACAACCAAAAAAGGAAAAAGCTGCTATTTTGATCTCATCAGGAAGAACCGAGGCAGCAATAAAATATAAAGAGTTGATCTTCGATCTTTATAATAATGGATATTCCATTTATATTCATGATCACAGGGGACAAGGACTTTCAGGTAGAATGACGGAGGATCATGATATGGGTTATATAGATGATTTTCAGTATTATGTAGATGACATGAAATACTTTTATGATAATTATTTAAAGCCTGAAAATCATAAAAAAATATTTTTATTAGCTCATTCTATGGGAGGTGCCATTGGGTTGACTTATATGGAACAATATCCAAATGATTTTAATGCAGCTGCATTTTCATCGCCAATGCTGGGATTAACACCACCTATTTGTACTGCTGTAAAGTTACTGGTTGGTAAAGAACCTAAATATGCAATGGGTGAAACCAAGTATAACGATGATAAAGTTGCTTTTGAAGAGAATAGTCTAACAAATTCGAAAATAAGATATACACGAATGATTAAAGCCTTTGATAAAGTTCCTAAGGCAAAATTAGGCGGAGCAACCTATCAGTGGATACACAGCTCATGTAATCAGTTTGGATATCTATTTAACAATCTTGATAAGATTCAAATTCCAATCATTTTATTTTCTGCTCAAAATGATGCAATTATTGATGTTCGTGCCCATCAGAAATTTGTAGATGAAGCGATAGCTCTTAATAAAGAAGGAAGGGCCTATGTAGTTGAAAATGCTCAACATGAATTATTTATAGAAAAAGACGAGCAACGAATTGAGACCATCAATGAAATTCTAAATTTTTACAATGATCATTAAGAAGCTTTATTATTCTATAAATAATTTTTCTCTTTGATTTCCTTTATTATTCTGGATAATGAAGGAGTTATTCCCAAAAAATCAGCAATATATTTTGCATAAGCTTTTTCAAGAAATGTAGGATTCTTTTTGATAAGATCAATATATCGATCTTTGGCGGTCATGGAGATCATGGTTTCGATCCGATAATTCTGTAATATGATTATTTCTTTAATACTTATTAAAATTCCAAAAAGCAGAACAAGTGTCGATTTTGTTTATTGTAATTCAAAAGAAAATGTTATGGTAAAATAAATGCTATAAAACAGGTTGATTTATTCAAAACCGAAGATGATGTTCTTTAGTTTTTTTATTGTACACCTCTGCAATGCTTGGAGAGGTTTTTGCTTCTTCTAATAGGATCAATTCATCATTTTTTGCTACTTTACCAACTTTTAAAATTTTAAAGTACACACCACTTTTTGTGGTATTCCAGAACTGTTTGATCACTTTTGCATCTTGAAATCTGATTCCTAATTTTACACAAGGTTCACGGGGTTTGGTCACCTGAATAGTAGTTTCACCTAATTGATAGGTGCTACCAACAAATATTTCTTCTTCATTTAAATGATCAATCGTTAAATTCTCACCAAACATACCATAACTAAATTCCAGATTAGAGTAAAGATCTTTCCAATAGGCGTAGTGATTTGCACCATAGGCATAAACTGCTTTTTCAATACCTCCATGGTATCTTCTATCAATTACATGGTCATTTTCTACATCTTTCTCTCCTAAAAAAATGGATTCTTTAACAGGATGTTTAAAGATGCCTGTTTCATAGACCTTATGCTTCCATTTAATCGTTCTTTTTTCTCCAATATTTACAGATATAACTTTCATAGACTTATTTAACATCTAGTTTATCCACAATTTTTCTATTGTCAGCTAAACGAGGTATTTTATTTTGTCCGCCTAATTTACCAACAGATTTCATATAATTTTGAAAGCCATTTTTTTTGACCTTACTTATTTTCAAAGTTTGTAAAATATTACCATCCAGAAGATCAAAATAATAGGTATTTTGATTTTGCATTGCCTGATCGATCTTTTTTGCGAAAGCAAGGATATCATCCGGTTCGGTTTCAAACTCAACAAACCATTCATGATAAGGCAATTCTCCGGCGGGAGGATTTACCTGTGGTGCGACAGTGAACTCATTGATCTTAATAGTAGTTCCTTGAACAATTTCCTGTAAAGCACTTTCCACTTCTTTTGCAATAACATGTTCTCCAAAAGCAGAGATATAATGCTTAATTCTGCCGGTAACAATTATTCGATATGGTCTAATGGATGTAAATTCAACTGTATCACCAATATTGTATGCCCAAAGTCCGGCGTTAGTAGATAAAATAAGTACATAGTTTACACCAATCTTCACATCTTCAATAGTAATTCTTGTCGGATTTTTATCAAAAAATTCGTCTGCAGGAATGAATTCATAAAAAATTCCATGATCTAGTAAAAGTAACATTCCATCTTTTTTCTTAGAATTCTTATTGTCATAATTGGTGTCCTGATAGGCAAAAAAACCTTCTGATGCAGGAAATAATTCAATAGAATCTACTTTTTTACCAACAAGATCTTCCATTTTTTGTCGGTAAGGTTCATAGTTCACACCACCATAAACAAAAAGGTTAAAATTTGGAAAGATCTCTCCAACTTTTTTGTCCTCCTTTTCTTGTAATTTTTCAAAATACATTTGCACCCAGGAAGGAATTCCGCTGATCAAACGCATATCTTCTACTATGGTTTCTTTTATGATGGCATCCAGTTTTG
>JAOZTG010000056.1:11445-14240 GCA_029939235.1 Flavobacteriaceae bacterium | reverse complement strand
CTGATCAAACGCATATCTTCTACTATGGTTTCTTTTATGATGGCATCCAGTTTTGTTTCCCAGTCATCAATACAATTTGTTTCCCAGCTTGGCATTCTGTTTTTTTGCAAGTAAGAAGGTACAAAATGAGCAACAATTCCTGAAAGGCGACCTGTTTTAACTATGCTGGAAGTATCTAAAACCGGACTTCCTTGTAAAAAGATCATTTTTCCGTCAACAAAACCTGCATTACCGGTATTTGCAATATAAAGCAACAGTGCTTCTTTTGCGGCTGCCACCTGATATTGCATAGATTCATTTGTTATTGGAATATATTTTGCTCCGGAAGTTGTACCAGAAGTTTTTGCGAAATAAGAAGGAGAGCCTTTCCAAAGAATATCTTTTTCTCCATTTTTAATTCGCTCCACATAATCTTTTAAGTCTTCATAATCTCTTACCGGAATCCTCTTTTTAAAGTCAGTATAAGAGTTAATTTGATCAAACTGATGATCTTTACCAAAAGCCGTGTGTTTTGCTTTAGAAATCAAGTTTTGAAATACTTTCTCTTGAGACTTGACAGGATTATTAACCCATTTATTAACTTTTTTAGCAATTTGACGGGCATATATTTTAGCAAAAAATGATTTTAACACGAGGTATATAAATATTTAAAAACTCAGTAGAGTTAGGTTTAATTGAAATTAATATAATTAATTGGATTCACAGGATAGCCTTCATTCCATAATTCAAAATGTAAATGTGGCCCGGTTGAAAAAGAACCCGTAGATCCTGCACTTGCTATTACCTCACCAGATTTTACAAGATCACCTTGTTCTTTATACAAAGAAGCATTGTGTTTGTACACCGAAATAAATCCTTGGTTATGTTCAATCAAAATAACATATCCAGTATCTGCTGTAAAACCTCTAAAAATAACCGTTCCATCTGCTATAGCTTTAACAGGAGTGTCTTTATCAACAGCAATATCAATGGCAAAATGTTTTTCTTTTGAATCGTAGGTTTGTGTTATTTCACCTTTTATTGGCGATGTAAAAACAATATCGTTGCTTCTGGTGGCCTCCTCAAAAACACTGTACCTATCTTCTAACTCAACTTCATGCCTAAATGCTGAATCCAATGGAGAAGGAGCAAAATCGATCTTTTCAATTTTCATCTGCTTAAACACAGAATCTTTGTTAAAAGTTGTCCTTTTTATCTCTCCTTTTAATACTTTTTGGATATTTTCAATATAGAGATTGTTTACTGTAAGTGCTTGATTTAAAGAATCAACCTTATAAACCAAATTACTTGCCTCTTTTTTTAGTTCGGTGGAGGAATAACCCTGAATATATTCTTTTAAAGGTGTTAACATGATGATCATGAAAGTAAGACCTATCAATAAAATGGAAAACAAACCACCAAAAACAAATACATTTAATCGATTGAGTTTAAATGAAAATCTTTCCTCAAAAGTATCTTCATTTAATACTACAATTCTGTATTTAAAGGTTAGTTTTTCTTTAAGATAATTATTTTTCTTTTTACTCTCCATTGTTTGATTAAATACAAAGGCAAAGATACATTTTTTTTGACCTTAGCATATTTGATTAAATGAGAATAATTAAGATTGGTTTTTCTAGAACTTATAACCAATTCCCAATCCAATGGATAAAGGATTTATGTCTACTTTATTTACTATATCCTCCACATTATAATCCGGACAAGGAGTCGCCATTTTTGTATTTGTTGATTTTGCAGGAGTTCCGCACCAACCGTGATAAGTTGTCATATCTGTAGAAATGAACATTTGTTTGACATCAAAATTAACAAACCATCTGTTGTTAATATCGTAGTTGATTCCTCCTTGTAGAGTAAAACCAAATGTGCTGTCAAATTCAGCACCATAAACGCCACCTATAAGTTCTTTTTCTTTTACGTAAAAGTGTGTGTAATTGATTCCCGCTCCAACGTAAGGTCGAAAATTGTTTAAAATAAAATGGTATTGAAAATTTAAATTTAATGGAACCAATTTAACATCCCCAATACTATAATATCTGTGTTGAATCCAATCACTGTACTGAATCTTAGTTTCATGCTTTGAGTACCCCAAACTTAATTCGGTTGAAATATTCTTATTAAAAAAATAATTGATACCTAATTCAAACCCAAAAGAATTGCTCATAGTTAAGTCTGCACCTTCAATAGGATCACCTTCATTTGGCAAAACACTTAAAGCATTTAATTGTACAGACCATTTAGAATAGCTTTTATTTTGACCATTGATGGTGGAAACAGTTAAGACAAAAAAGAGAAGGGTTGTTGTTAGAGTTTTCATAGTGTTTTTTAGAATAACAAAGCTATCTATAAAAATTCATTTCATCTAAATAGATCCAAACTGATTTTGGTAACAACGGTGTTATGTTTTTCCCATCCTTTATACATTTTCTAATAAGTGTAGATGATATTTCTACGATAGGAGCATTGACAAACTGTACTTTTTGATGATCGTGAAATTTTGATTTTACATTATTTTTATAAACCCTTGGGTACACATAGAGTTGATGATTTTGTAAGATGGTTTCATAATTTTTCCATTTGTGAAATGATTGTAAATTGTCTTCTCCCATGATCAAAGAAAAATGATGTTGTGGGTATTTTTCGTACAAATGAGTAAGTGTATTTACCGTATAATTTGGTTGTGGCAATCCAAATTCAATATTAGAAGGTTTTAATTTTGGATAATCTTCGGTGGCAATTCTTACCATTTGAAAACGATGGTTATCAGCCAGTAAAGTACTTTTCTTTTTAAAAGGATT
>JAOZTG010000056.1:0-11345 GCA_029939235.1 Flavobacteriaceae bacterium | reverse complement strand
CAAACCAAACTTCATCCAGATCCGTAAATTCGGCAATATGATTAGCAATGATCATGTGCCCTACATGAATGGGGTTAAAGGTTCCAAAATACAATCCTATTTTCATTAAATTAAAGTTTAAAGTTTAAAGTGAAAAGTTTATCTATTTTGAAGTAATATCAAAAATTTGATCTACTTTATTTCTTTTTTAATAAAATCATTCACTAAAATTTCTGCATCTTTTTTAGCTGTTTCTAGATCATCATTTATCAGAATCACATCAAAATCTTTTGCAAATTTCAATTCTCTTGCTGCTTTTGCCACACGTTCTTGTATTTTTTCTTCAGTATCTGTTTTTCTGTTTCGCAATCTTCTTTCCATCTCTTCCATAGAGGGTGGTTGCACAAAAATAGCCAGAGTTTTACCAGGAAATTGTTCTTTAATTCTCAATCCTCCAATAACATCAATATCAAAGATCACATGTTTTCCTTCAGCCCATATTCTTTCAATTTCTGATTTTAATGTACCGTAAAAATTATCTTGATACACTTCTTCCCACTCAACAAAATCATCTTTTTTTATATACCTATCAAATTCTTCCTGGCTGATAAAATGATAATCTTTTCCATCGATTTCTTTTCCTCTTTTTGGTCTGGAGGTAGCTGAAATTGAAAAATCAAGATTCAACTCTTTTTGATTTAACAAATGATGCACAATGGTTGTTTTTCCTGATCCGGAAGGTGCTGAAAAAACAAAAAGTTTACCTGCTGTTTTTCCCATTATTACAACACGTTAAGAAGTTGTTCTTTAATTTTTTCAAGATCATCTTTCATTTGAACAACCAGTTTTTGCATAGGTGCAAAATTGGCTTTTGAACCAATTGTATTTACTTCTCTGCCAATTTCCTGAGAGATAAATGCCAGTTTTTTTCCATTGGAAACAGTACCATTTAATTCTTTTATAAAATAATCCAAATGATTGATCAGTCTCACTTTTTCTTCGGTAATATCCAGTTTTTCAAGATAATAGATCAGTTCCTGTTCAAAACGATTTTCATCAACAGTTACTTCTAGTTCGTTAATAGCCTTCAAAAGCTTTTCTCTAACGGCTTCAAGTCTGTCACTATCTAAAAGAATTACTCCTTCCAGATTTTCTCTGATAGAATCGATTCTTAAAACAAAGTCTCTTTTCAAAACTTCTCCCTCGTCTTTTCTAAATTCTTCCAGCAGGGCGATTGTTTGATCGATACCTTTTTCAATTTCTATCCATTCTGCATCATCAAGCTCCTCTCTTTCAGTTTTTAATACATCCGGTAAACGCATAACAATGGATAAGTGATCTGCATCAGGATCAATATCTTTTAATTGTTGCATATAATTAGAAACGATATCTTTATTAATTCTCGATGTTGATTCTTCTCCGGTGGATTCTATATAAAAAGAAACATCAATTTTTCCTCTTGTTAATTGTTTTGCAAGTTTTCTCCTGATAAAGATCTCTTTTTCCCTGTAAATAGCAGGAAAACGAGTGTTCAGATCTATATTTTTGCTGTTTAAAGATTTTATTTCAATAGTGATTTTTTTTGCTGGCAACTGAATGATCGTTTTGCCATATCCTGTCATTGATTTTATCATAATAAATTTTAAAAGTGTGCTAAGTTAATCATTTATTTTAGTGAAACTCTATTTTGAAAAGCCTAAGGCTGTATTCAAAATAGTTAGTTAAACCCGCCGCCGGCGTGGCAGGCTAATCCCACTATGATTGCTGAACTTGTTTCAACATCCAGCGGGGGAAATGTCAATAAGTTAGTGAGTCAAAATTCATATTCACTGATTTTTTACCCCGCCCCTAAAGGATGAAATCAGTGAATAGTTAGCTTTTTTGACTCCCTTTAGGGCAGGGGGTTAAACAAAAAAGCTTAACTAATTGACATTGTCCAGCGGGGGAAGTAGGTTAAATATCTTTTATTTTCAATGATTTTTTCAACTAGTAAATTTGAATATAAAATGGATCTATGATGGTTCCTCTTTAGGTTTACGTGTAACTAAGAATACACCAATAAAAATGAGTACTGTTGCAAGGATCTTAATCAAATTTAAAGAATCACTACCTACAATCAGCGCATACGAACTGGCAATTACCGGTTGTAAATAAATAAAGATACTGAGTGTAGTTGGTTTAAGTTTTCGAATTGCAAGTAAATTAAATAAATAGGTTAAAAAGGTAGTAAATACAGTAATAAATGCAATACTTAAAAGAGCAGATTGTGGTATAGTTGACCAGTTTACTTCATTGAATTCCCGTAAACCAAACGGAATAATTAATATGAACCCAAACAAGTACAACCATTTTGCAAATGTTAAAGGGTGATATTTTTTAGACAGATTTTTAATCAGGATCAAATACAATGCATAGGATGTGGCATTAATCAAAATCAGGAAATTACCTAAAACTTCACTGTCTCCTATATGAAAAGTCTGACCATATATAATCAACAATGCAGCTCCTGCCATACCAATAAAAATCCCTGATAGTTTTTTTTTGGTTGCTTTTTCATTTAAAAAAATAGTAGCAAAGGATAATACAATAATTGGTGAAGTTACCATAATTACGGAAGCGCTGATCGGACTCGTCATACTTAAACCTTTAAAAAAGGCAAGCATATTCAATGCGATTCCAAAAATGGAAGCTAAAAAAATCCGTAAAAAATCATTTATTACAATTTTTTCTTTCTTTATAAATAAACCCGCAATCCAAAAAAGAGCTGTCGCTCCCAAGACACGAATAAAAATAAATCCAAAAGGTTTGATATAAAGTGGCATTACATCTTTGGCAACGGTAAAACTAACACCGTAGATAAGGGATGCTAAAAAAGCCAGTAAAAAAGCAATATTACGTGCGCTCAAGGTATTTTTCTAATTGAATAATGAGGTTGTTTGAAAAAACTTTCAAACAACCTCGTCAAAAGTATACATATTTTTGATCTTATTTTTAAAATATGTTTATCTGATAAAAAAATAAAAAAATGACACATTTAGGTCATCGTAGGATAAACAGGTTTGCATTACATATTAAAAATTGATTGGAAAAGTTTAAAAATGAAAGGCGACTTGTATTCCTAAAATAGGTTTTTTAGAATGATAATCATAACTAACCGGTACAATAGAAGAGTATATTTGTTTTTTATTTTTGGTTTTATAACCAAACATATCTAAAAGTTCATTAAACGGATCCATAACAAACAAGGTAATTCTACCTAATATATAAGAGTTCAGAACATTTCTTTCATTCCGTATAATTTTACCTTTCCAGATAAAAAAAACTTCTCCTATAAAGGAACCAATGATGGGTGTAACAATTAAATCCTGCCAAGATGGAATTTCAATAAAACTTTCGACTCCAAACTCCCAAAAAAGTGTAGACATTAAAGTAGAATAAACAAAGGATTCCCATCTTTTAAATCCGCTCCCTCTTGCATTCATATAATATACTGCTCCTGCCCAGGGATGCGTAACCCAGTTAAAAAAGAACCCATCTTCATCCCATACCGGTCCGGCATTCAAATTATTACTCCATTGTTTTATCAGCCCTTCTTTTTGTATTTTTTCTTTATCCCATTGCGTTGAATTTTCAGGTAGTGACCATAAAAAAGCAAAATCTAACAAACTTGCTCCAAAACACAAGCCCGTATTATAAACAAGTCTTCTGGGATCTCTTACCGGGTCATAAGTAAGATACTTAAAGTTGTAATCTTTGGTGAACTGCGTTGGTTGTAAAATAGGATAAATATTGTGGTTTACCTGCATCAAGTTTGTTGGCAATAGATTATTTTCTAATTTTAAAGGTTTGGTTTGATAATAGAAATTCTTTTTTAACTGAACAGAATCTTTCTGTGCAATTAGCTTAAAATCATTAATTCCAAAAATAATAATAGTCAAAAAGAGAAGTATACTTTTTTTATTCATAGCATTCCTAACTAAACAGATTTTCAGGATAAAAATACAAAGAAAGAAGATGTAGGTCAATAACACAGATGTGTCATTTTTTAATATGATAATTCTACAAAACCTTAGTTAAAAAAAACTTAAACCAAACCTTCTCTAATGGCTTTAACAACTGCTTGTGATTTGGAATGAACCTGTAGTTTTTCATAAATATGCCTGATGTGATTTCTAACGGTTTGAACACTAATAAAAAGTTTATCGCCTATGTTAAAACTATTTTTACCCTCAACCAGAAGATGCAAAATTTCTTTTTCTCTTTTGGTAAGAGAGAAGTCTTTATTTTGAACGGGAACATATTTTTTAAAAAGTGTAAGAACTTTTTTTGCAATGCTTGCAGTCATTGGACTACCCCCACCATCACATTCTTTGATAGAACTTAGAATTTTTGCAGGAGAAGATTTTTTTAACAAATATCCATCGGCTCCAGCCAGAATTGCTTCCATGATTGTGTGATCATCATCTAATATAGTTAACATGATAATTTTCACCTCGGGAAACAATTTTTTTATTTTTGGTATTGCTTCGATACCTGATATTTGGGGTAAATTAATATCTAAGAGAATCAGATCTTCATCACCAGACAAGTTATCCAGTGCGTCTTCTGCACTGTAAAAAGTATCAATACACTCATATTCTTCAGAGGCATCTAATAAATAGGCCAAGGCTTTACGGAAATCAGGGTGGTCTTCTATGATGGAGACATGAATCATGGTTAGAGATTGTATATTACAAAGATTCCCTTTTTTTCAATAGCAATCAATGACCTATTTGTGTTATTTTTTGAGAAATTATATTTTTTTGGACTTATTTCTTTTTATTTAGAATTAACAGACAATGTGTACCTCTACCTTGTTCTGAGGTTATTGTAAGTTTTGCTGCTATTTCTTCTGCCCTGTTCTGCATATTTGTCAATCCGTGTCCTTTTGATTTCACTTTTTCCATATCAAAACCAATACCATCATCCTCAAGACTTATATAAATATCTTTTCTATTTATTTCAGCTTTTAAGATCACTATATTAGGATTGGCATATTTTAATATATTATTCAATGCTTCCTTAATTATAAGGTAAACATTCTGCTTTATCTTTGGCTGTAAGATGTAATTTTCATCAAGATTGTTTAAAATAGTAAATCCAATATTTTTCTCCTTAAAAAGCTCCTTAAAATTTTTATTGAATCTCATGAACAGGTTATCAAGAGATTCCGGTCTCGGGTTTATTGCCCAGATCAGATCTGTAATGGAGGAGGTTGTTTCACTAACAAGATCCTCACTTTTTTCAATAAGCTGATGTAACTTCACCTCTCCTTTATCAATTTTATATTTTATCAAAGTTAAATATATCCCAATAGTACTAACGGTTGAAGCAAGATCATCATGTAGATCACGTGAGAGTCTTACACGAATTTGTTCTTGTTCAAAAACAGAAACTCGTTTAATTCTTTCTCTTTCATTATACAAATATATTAATACCAATGCCAGAATAATACTGGTTAGCGGTAAAAGAGTTGATAATACTATATTTTTATATTCAAAATAATAGTATTGAAAATAATAAATTAACAGTAGAAGAAAGGCAATTATAATATTTTTAAAAATAGTTTTGTTCTGTTTTAGATTTCTGTAGAATAAGGCATATCCAATAAGTAAAATTACAAAGAACCATTTTATCAATTCAAATAATTTATGAGGATCTAAAATTCGTTTAGCCATAAAATGTTTTGCTAATAATAATTTCTTTTTAAAACCTTCAGTATCATAAATTGTAATTTTATCTCCGGATTTTATATGGCTTAGCTTTTTAATAATACCATTAGGGAAAACAATTTTAACATCTACAAACTCATTTTCCTGAATTTGGATGGTTTGTAAAAATTCATTCATGGATGCATAGCCTGATCCACCATTGATTTCAGAAAAATACAACAAGTCAGATTGGTTTTCCATACTTCCGGATTTATAAATATATACTTTCGCCCCAATTCCACTACGATTATTTTCTACTCCTTGAATTTTTACTTTAATAAATTTACCATTTTTGAGTTTATTTATAAGGAAAGCACTTCCTTCACCAAGATAGTTGGCAACATAAATATCCAGATCACCATCATTATCAAAATCTGCAACTGCTGAACCGGTACTATAGCCTTCTATTTTTGAACCGTATTTGCTGGTTTTTATTTCAAATGTATTATTGTTATTTAAATAAAAAGTATTCATTCCTACATTTGAAACATAGATGTCCTTTTGGTTGTCTCCATTAAAATCGGCAATAACGGCTCCGTAACTTTTTAGGGAATCCATTCCTAAAAGGTCGGTAGTTTTATTTTTAAATATCCCCTTGCCGTTATTGATATAAAGTGCATTAGAAGTTTTACGATTGGTAACAAATAGATCCAGATCGGCATCATTATCTATATCATTAAAAATAACGCCATTACTTTTATCAAAATCATTTCCACCAACACCTGATGTCTCTGTAATATTTTCAAAGAACAGTTCTCCTTTATCGTTTAAGAGATTTTTGTAAAGAATATTCTTTTTTGACCAATTACTTACATACAGATCTATATCGCCATCTCCATCAATATCACCAAAAGAGCAACCCATTCCCCCATTTACTGTTGATAAACCAATTTTTTCTGTAACCTCTTCAAATATTGCAGCTCCGTTATTTAAATACAACCGGTTTGAGCTGTATTCA
This sequence comes from Flavobacteriaceae bacterium, assembly GCA_029939235.1. GTDB lineage: Bacteria > Bacteroidota > Bacteroidia > Flavobacteriales > Flavobacteriaceae > Lutimonas. The sequence goes on along the minus strand of JAOZTG010000056.1, from coordinate 4,658 downwards.
TTTGTAATAAAAATATCAAGATCTCCATCGTTATCAACATCACCAAAAACACAAGCATTTGTTCTATCCTCACTATTACCAATACCATTACTAATTGCTGCGTAATCAATAAATCCTCGAGTACCCATATTTTGAAATATTTTATTGGTACCGTTCAAAGAAGTAACGTATAAATCAAGATCTCCATCATTGTCCAGATCACCAGCACAAGCTCCCAAGGAAAGATTGATTCCCTCTTTGTTTTTAATCAATCCTTTTAGTGAAGATTTATCAATAAATTGATTATTCCCTTGATTTATATACAGGTGATTTGATTCGAATAAACCACAGGTAAAAATATCAGGTAAACCGTCTTGATCAAAATCAGCAACCACCACACCATATTCATCATCCACGGCTTTTGCAAAGGTATAAAAGGTTATTTTATCAAAACCTTTCCATTTTTCTGTATTGAAATTTTGTTCTTTTTGGTTAGAATAATGCAATATAGTTCCATCACTTCCAAGACACCATTCTTCATTTTTATGAATCATTCCAATACTATTCAGATTAGTTTTTACAGAACTATGAATATGTTCCCATTTACCATTTTCATATTTAATGATCAATCCATTATTTCCTACTCCAATAAAGGTAGTTTCGTCTAATACGATAAATGAATTAATTTGAGCTAACTCCTTATAAGTAGAAATTTTATAAATAGAATCGGTTCTTACAATTCCCAGATAATCAGAACCAAGAACATAAATGTTCTTATTGAATAATTCTAATTGACGTATGTTATTAGAATTATTTATCTTTTGCCATAAGCCATCATATTTATATAATGAACCTGAAGGTGAAGCAGCCCAGATAATTCCTTTTTGATCTATCTTAGCACTTTTTATACTTTTTATTGTTGGAGGTGAAAGGATTTTCCACTTTTTATTTTTTAGGATAGCGATTTCACCTAATCCTGCAATAACGCCATTATTTTGATCTAAAAAATACATTGTACTAATCGAATTGAGTGGATGATCAACACTTTTCCATAATTTTCCGTTCCAATAAAACATTTCTGAATCTTGAAATTTTGTTTTTGAACTAATAAAAATAGAATTAGTGTCAATAGCATACATAAAACTTACTTGCCTGGGAGGTTGTATTTTCATTTTTTTCCAAACAGTTTTGTTCAGATAAATGATTTGATCTCCTGAGGCAACACCAGTTTGATTTGGAAAAAGAAAAAGATCTTTTAGATTTGAATAAATTGGAGAAGAGGACTGTGACCAAATAGGTTCCGGTGTAGTTTGGCCTATTGAAAAAGTGAAAGCAAAAAAAACTAAGGCAAAGAAAAGTAGATGCTTTTTATTTGGCAAGCTATACCTGTATTGTTTTAGAAACATAAGAGGTAATTAACGGGGTGATTGCTTTTTATAATACCCAAAGATATTATATTTACAATAAACTATCCATCTATTAGAAAACCTTATCTCTATTTTTTAATTCTCAACTGATGCAAAGCATCTGCAACAGCTTTATGCGTAACTGTTTTGCCATCCATTTTCTTTACAATGTTCTCCTTTTCATGCAAATTGGCTTCCAGTTGATTTAATATATTCATCAAATGCATTTTCATATGTCCTTGCTGAATTCCCGTTGTTGTCAATGCTTTTAATGCAGCAAAATTTTGTGATAACCCTGCGACAGCAATGATCTGCATCAATTCTTCAGCAGAAGGATCTTGCAGAATTTCTAATGATAATTTTGCCAAAGGATGCAGTTTGGTGAGTCCGCCAACGGTTCCAAGTGAAAGAGGGATCTCAATCCAAAAATGAAATACTCCGTTTTCAATTTTAGCATTTGTCAAACTTTTATAAGAACCACTTTTAGCTGCATAAGCATGTGCTCCTGCTGCAACTGCTCTAAAATCATTTCCGGTAGCCAGTACCACAGCATCAATTCCGTTCATAATTCCTTTGTTATGAGTCACGGCTCTAAATGGTTCCACATTTGCAATTTGAATAGCTTGCACAAATTTTTGAGCATAGATTTCAGGATCTGTATCAAAAAAATCTGTCACCTTACAACTTACCTCAGCATGCACTATGCATTCTGGTACATAATTAGAAAGGATGCTCATTACAATGTGAATGTCAGTTTTTAACTCTGCGAAAGCATTGTTTTTAAACTCTTTGGCAATAGCTTCTAAACAGGAATTGATAAAATTTGCTCCCATACTATCGGCAGTTTCAAAAGTAACATGCAACTGATAGTAATTTTCTAATTTGCTTGTTTTATCACGAAGTTCAATATCAACAATTCCTCCTCCTCTTTTGCGCATATTTGCTGTAATGGAATCTGTTGCTTTCAATAATTGATCTTTGTTCTTTTGAAAGTATTTTTCAAGTTCTTCAAAATCTCCTTCGTACACAAAGTGAACCTGACCTACCTTTATGGTAGAGATCACCCTGGTTTTAAAACCTCCCCGGGTACTCCAGAACTTTGCAACCAAAGAGGCAGCCGCCACAACCGAACTCTCTTCAATTGCCATGGGCAGCACGTAAGGTTTGCCATTGATTATAAAATTTGGAGCTACTGCATAGGGAACATAGAAATTGGATATGGTATTTTCTATAAACTCATCGTGCAATTGTTGCAATTTCTCATTGTCGTTTTCATATTGTTTTAAAGTTGAAATTCCCTCTTTTACATCTTTAAAAAAATTCTTTGCTAACCAGTTAATTTTTTCATCTTTGGTCAATTTCGAAAATCCTGTGATGGTTTTTGACATGGGTTTGGGTGTTTTTTGTTTGTAAATATAATCATTACCTATGGAATTTTTTAAATGAAAAATATAAAGAAAAAACTTTTAATTTCTCTAATTTCAAATAAAAGGCCTTTAATGTTTACAATTTCTACAATTATTTAAAATTTTAATAAAAAATCATCAAATTCATCGTCTTTCATAAGAGCTTTTATTCTTAAAGATTCAGTCAGAAGGAGGCAAAATATTGGTTAATTTTTACTAAACTTGGCAAACTTTTTAAATTGTACTTTTATGAAAAGACTTTTGTTTCTATTTCTGATTCTTTCTACTTCAGTATATGCACAAGATCAAAAAATCACATTGGATGATATCTGGACAAAATATTCCTTTCGAACGGAAAGACTGGAATCTTTTCAATCTATGAAAAAAGGAGATTATTATACTATTTTGAATACCAATAAAGAAGGAACATGGCTGGATAAATATAGTTATGCCACATTGAAAAAAGTAGAAACTATCGTTTCAGGCAATGACCTTCCCGGAATAAAATATTTTGATGATTATACTTTTGATAACGAAGAAACCAAAATCATTATCGGTAAAGACCTTGAAAGAATTTTCCGGCATTCACAGGTTGGTTTTTATTATGTGTATGATATTGCATCAAAAAACCTGGTAAAAATATCAGATCATAAAATTATGGAACCTACTTTTTCGCCAGATGGGAAAAAAGTTGCGTTTGCATATCAAAATAATTTATATGTAAAAGATCTAAAAACCAACAAAATCACACAAATTACTTTTGATGGCGAAAAAAATAAGATCATCAATGGTATTACCGACTGGGTTTACGAAGAAGAATTTGCATTTGTAAGAGCTTTTGAATGGAATGGTAATTCTGATAAAATTGCTTATATCAGATTTGATGAAACTAAAGTTCCAGAATTTTCAATGGATGTTTATGGAGAAGATCTTTACCCAACAAAGCAAGTATTTAAATATCCTAAAGCCGGTGAAAATAATTCAGAGGTTAGTCTTTATTTGTATGATTTAAAAACCAAACAGAATTCTAAAATAAATTTAGGAAAAAACAAACAATACTATATCCCTCGTATTCAATGGACCTATGATAACAATACCCTGGCGGTAACAACCTTGAATCGGCATCAAAATAATTTAGATTTTGTTTTTGTCAATGGAAAAACATTAAAAAGCCAATTGATCTTAAACGAAACAGATAAGGCATTTGTAGATATTGAAATGAAAGATGAGATTACTTTTTTAAACAATGGTAGTTTTATCTGGACAAGTGAAAAAGACGGATTTAATCATATTTATCTTTATGATAAAAATGGTAAATTGATCCGTCAGATCACAAAAGGAAACTGGGAAGTAACAGGTTATTATGGTCTGGATTCCAAATCAAATAAAATATTTTACCAGTCTACAGAAGAGGGGACTGTTAACCGAAGTATTTATGCTATTGATATTTCTGGAAAGAATAAACAAAAATTAAATAAGAATATTGGTAGTAACAGTGCTGCTTTTAGTAATAGTTTCAACTATTTTATCAATACTTTTTCAAGTGCAACAACACCTCCTGTTTATACTTTGATGGATGCAAGAACAGGAAAGGAAATGCAGGAAATTAAAAACAACTCAAAACTTTCTCAAAAATTATCCAAATACAATTTACCTAAAAAAGAGTTCACAACCATCAAAACAAAAAACGGTGAATTTAATATGTGGATCGTTAAACCCGTGAATTTTGATCCAAACAAAGAGTATCCACTTTTAATGTATCAATATTCCGGTCCGGGGTCACAATCTGTTAAAAATACCTGGAATAATTCTAAAGATTACTGGAATTATATGCTGGCTGATAAAGGATATATTGTTGCTTGTGTTG
>JAOZTG010000055.1:14217-17658 GCA_029939235.1 Flavobacteriaceae bacterium | reverse complement strand
TCTACTGTCTCTTGTAGAATAAGAATTATTAAAATTATCACTATTATACCTTTTATGATTGTAATTTTCATTATAACCAGAATAGTGATTACTTCTGTAAGATGAACTATATGTTCCCTCTAAAGTAGCACCGTCACATATTTTTCTTATAGTTTTATCACCTTGTACATAAACCTCTAGTTTATTACCATTTTTGGTTATTTTTATATGGTCCCCTTTATTTCCACCAGTCATTGGAAAAATCAGAGAATATCCATCAGCTTTTCCATCAATAGTAGTATTCACATTACAATCACCCGAAAAATAAGCTTTATAATAACTACCACCATCAGTAACAATTTTCATTGTCTGATTTCCATAGTCCATTTTGTAAGTTCCATCCCAAAAAGTGGATCTTTGTGCGAATAAAGAAACACTAAATAATAGCACTAAGGCTATTGTAAATTTTTGTAAGTTTTTCATATTATTTATATTTAAGGTTAATATCTTGATAAAGATAATTTTTTTTAAAACTTATTTTGTAATTGTTGAACTAAAATTTTGAATTCATTAAAAATAAAACACAATTATCTGTGTAAACAGAAATTAATATTACTTTCGCAATAAGGATACGATATCTTAATAATTGATTTTCACTATAATAAATGGCAAAAGAAAAAATTACAGCAATCATCCCTACTTTTAACGAGGAAAGGCATATGGAAGAAGCAATTAAATCTGTTTCTTTTGCAAATGAGATCATTGTAATAGATTCTTTTAGCACAGATCAAACCATACCATTAGCTAAAAAACACAATGTTAGGATTTTGCAACGTGTATTTGATGATTTTTCCAGTCAGAAGAATTATGCCATTGAAAAAGCAAAGTATAACTGGATCTATGTTTTAGATGCAGATGAAAGAGTTTCAAAAGATCTAAGAAAAGAAATTTTGGATACCCTGGAGAAAACAGGTCAAAAAGTAGGGTTTATCATTTATAGAACTTTTTATTATTTCGATAAGAAGATTGATTTTGGAGGCTGGCAAAGAGACAGGGTAATCAGGTTGTTTAGAAAAGACAAATGCCGTTATAATGGTGATCTGGTTCATGAAAGAATTGATTTTGATGGTGAAGCAGGAGTATTGGAAAATAAAATTACACATTATTCTTACAATGGTTTTGATCACTATAATAATAAATTAGATCATTATGCTTCATTAAAGGCTCAATCACTTTATGATAAAAGGAAATCTGTTAATCTTTTTCACTTATTTATAAAACCACCGGTTAGATTTTTTATTGATTATATTTTAAAATTAGGAATACTGGATGGAAAACCTGGGTTGATTTTAGCAAAGCATCAATATTATGGAGTTAAAGCCCGGTATACAAAATTAAAACAGTTGTATAGAGATGAAAAAACTTCCAAATAAAAAATGTAAACAATGGATGTTGAAGTAAAAAATACAGTGAAGGTATTGTCTAAGGGCGGACTTATTGTTTACCCAACAGATACCATATGGGGAATTGGTTGTGATGCAACAGATGAAAAAGCTGTGGCAAAAGTATTTGAGTTGAAGCAAAGAACCGAATCAAAAAGTCTGATCATTTTGGTGGATGGTATGGAAATGCTACAAAAATACATTAAAAAACTACCTAAAAAAGTAACCTGTGTTTTAGTAGGTACATCACGGCCAACATCGGTAATTTATAAAAATCCTAAGGGTCTGGCAGAGAATGTAATTGCAGATGATAATACGGTAGCCATTAGAATTGCAAATGATGAATTTTGTAAAAAATTAATTCATAATTTTGGAAAACCCATTGTATCAACCTCAGCAAATTTTAGTGGTAAACCATCACCGAAATGCTTTGATGAAATTGATAAAACTCTTTTAAATAAAGTAGAATATATAGTAAATTTGCATCGCGAAGAAAAGCAGAACAGATCTTCACAGTTAGTGAAGATAAGTGTAAAAGGTAGAATTGAATTTCTTAGAAAATAATAATGTCAAAAGAAGATTACATAAAAGCCATTAAACATCCAGTTTTTGAAATTGTTTCTTCCGCTGCAGCGGAATTAAATTTGGAAACCTATGTGATTGGTGGATATGTAAGAGATTTTTTATTAAGCAGACCTTATAAAAAGGATATTGATTTTGTAGCTGTTGGTAGCGGAATAGAATTGGCAATGCAGGTTGCACAATTGATTCCGGGAAAACCAAAAGTGCAGATATTTAAAACTTACGGAACTGCAATGGTTAGGTATCTAGATAATGAATCTAGAGATAAAGATATCATTGATCTGGAATTTGTGGGTGCCAGGAAAGAGTCCTATTCCAAAGATAGCAGAAATCCTGAGGTACAAACAGGTACATTGCAAGATGACCAAAACCGACGGGATTTTACGATCAATGCAATGGCAATTAGCCTGAATCAAAAAAATTATGGAGCATTGTTAGATCCGTTTAACGGGATGGATGATCTGCACAATAAGATCATAAAAACACCCTTAGATCCGGATATTACTTTTAGTGATGACCCATTAAGAATGATGAGAGCTATTCGTTTTGCTACTCAATTAAGCTTTGAAATTGAAAAAGATTCTTTAGATGCTATTAAAAGAAATGCAGAGAGAATAAAAATTATTTCTTCTGAAAGGATTGTAGATGAATTGCATAAGATCTTAATGACAAATAAGCCTTCCATAGGTTTAAAATTATTATATGATACAAATCTATTGGGATTTATTTTACCTGAATTAACCGCTTTAAGTGGGGTGGAGCAGATCAAAGGTCAAAAGCATAAAGATAATTTTTATCATACGTTGCAAGTGGTTGATAATATTTCAAAGACTACAGATAATTTATGGCTTCGCTGGGCTGCTTTGTTACATGATATTGGGAAAGCGCCAACAAAAAAATTCGATAAAAAAGTAGGGTGGACGTTTCACGGACATGAATTTATTGGGTCAAAAATGGTGAAGAAGATCTTTAGAAGATTGCATATGCCATTGAATGAGAAGATGAAATATGTGGAGAAAATTGTAGCATTAAGTTCTCGTCCGGTAATTTTAGCCGAAAATGTTACAGATTCGGCAGTCAGACGTTTGGTCTTTGATGCCGGTGCAGATATTGATGATCTGATGATACATTGTGAGGCTGATATTACTACAAAAAATAAGAATAGAGAACGGCAGTATCAAAACAACTTTAAAAAGGTACGTTTAAAAATAAAAGAGGTAGAGGAAAGAGATAGGGTTAGAAATTTTCAACCACCCATTACAGGTGAAATGATCATGAAAACATTTAATTTAAAACCTTGCAGGGAGATAGGAGTTTTGAAAGAGTCAATCAAAGATGCAATTTTAGATGGTAAAATATCTAATGATCATGATGAAGCATTTGCTTTTATGCTAAAAAAAGGTAATGAGTTGGGTCTGGTAAAGTCCAAAGGCTAAAG
>JAOZTG010000055.1:0-14117 GCA_029939235.1 Flavobacteriaceae bacterium | reverse complement strand
AAAGGCTAAAGTCGAAAGTCAAAGGTCTAAAGTCCAAAGTCTTTAATATTCTTTGCGTAATAGAGTCAAAAATTAACAAGTCATATTATATATTACACGGTTTACCCTATCTTTTTTAAATTGTCGAAGTCATCAAATACCTTTTTATCTGCAAAATAAATACTTAAAAACACGCTAAATATAGACGAAGAAAATACCATGATCATCAACATGATCTGGTATTTAACAGCAACTGCCGGGTTGCTTCCACCAAGGATCTGACCAGTCATCATTCCCGGAAGGGAGATCAAACCAACGATCGCAACATTCGCAATTACCGGGTTAAAAGCAATTATTAAGGCTTCTTTTTTAAAAGGAATCAATGCTTCCTGTTTGGTGGCGCCATTTGCCAGATACCATTTGTATAATTCTTTTTCTTTCTTTAGTTGTTTATAATAGGTGTTAAGTGCAATAATAATCGTTTTGATAGAATTGCCCAATAACATCCCGGTAATGGGGATCAAATATCTGGCGTCAAAAATGTTATTTAATTTGATGATAAAACCAAGGAAATAAGCGTCAATGATCAAAACACTTAGTACGATTGCAATAAAAATTGGCAAAAAGAATTCTTTGATATTTAGATCACTTCGGTTGATTACAGTATAGGCAGCAAGAACTGTCATCAACAAGACCCATGAAATATTTAGCAAAGAACTGTTGAGATCAAATATGAATTCCAGATAAAAACCAACCAATAGCAGTTGAATGGTCATTCGGATAAATGCCCAAAAAGCATCTTTTAACAGACCAGTTTTATAATACCAAAGAATATAAAACGGTATGATTAGGATGATATAACCCAAAAAAAGTGAAAGATAACCTATGTCTGTCACACCTTTCATAATACAATTATTTTACTTGATTTGTTAATCCAATAAGGATCATGTGAAACTGCAATGACGGTCAGATCTTTTTGTGATAAAATATAATCAGTTATTAGTTTTTTATTTTTTTCATCCAGATCAGAAGTGGGTTCATCAATGATTAAGATCTCCTTTTTTAATAAAAGTGCTCCTGCCAGCAGGATTCTTTGTTTTTGACCTCCTGATATTTCATCAATTTCTTTATCAAGCAAATGATGTGAAATATTTAAATTTTTGAAAATTTGATTGATCTCGGAAGTTGAAGGAGAATTTGATTTGTTTGCTTTTAAAGTGAAAAGTGAATAGATAATATCTTTAACTGAATCAAAATGCAGTGCAGTTTCCTGAGGAAGCCAGGCTGTATGACTTCTTATTTCAGCAATATTTCCAGGAGATAATTCTTTACCGAACAAAAAAATATTTCCTTTAGAAATAGGAACGAAACCCAAAAGAGCATTCAGGATACTTGATTTTCCTCTGCCTGATTCACCCGTTAGTACTGCTTTATCTCCTTTTATTATTTGAAAGGATAGGTTTTTGATTACTTCATTATTTTCATAAGAGATGGATATGTTATTTATAGAAATAACTACTGGGTCAATATTTTTTGCTTTTTTTTTAGTTGTTTTTTGCAAAAGTAAATTTTAAAATTACCTTAATAAATTTCGAGAAATTACTAGTTTTTGAATTTCAGTTGTTCCTTCTCCAATAGTACAAAGTTTGGCATCGCGGTAAAACTTTTCAACTGGATAATCTTTGGTATATCCATATCCACCATGAATTTGTACTGCTTCATTAGCGATCTTCACGGAAGCTTCTGATGCATACATTTTTGCCATTGCTCCAATGGTTGTTATTCTTTCTCCTTTATTTTTTAAATAGGCAGCTTTGTGTAATAATAATTCTGATGCCTCTATTTCAGTAGCCATATCGGCTAATTTAAATGAAATACCCTGAAAATGACTGATGGGTCTACCAAATTGTTCTCTCTCTTTTGAATATTTTAAAGATGCTTCATAGGCACCTTTTGAAATGCCCAAAGCCAAAGCCCCGATAGAGATCCTGCCTCCATCTAAAACTTTTAGTGATTGAACAAAACCGTCGCCAATTTTACCTAAAATATTGTCTTTATGAACTTTACAATTGTCAAAAACCAGTTCGGCAGTTTCAGATGCTCTCATTCCAAGTTTGTTCTCTTTTTTCCCGGAAGTAAAACCTTTGGTTCCTTTTTCAATAGCAAATGCAGTCATTCCATGAGAATCTCCTTTTTTGCCTGTTCTTATTATTACTACGGCAATATCTCCGCTTATACCATGTGTAATAAAATTTTTTGCTCCATTAATGATGTAATAATCACCATCTTGAACGGCCGTTGTATTCATGCCTCCAGCATCACTTCCTGTGTTGTGTTCGGTAAGTCCCCATGCTCCAATCCACTCACCGGAAGCAAGTTTTGGTAACCATTTTCTCTTTTGTGCTTCATTACCAAATTCATAAATATGATTTGTACATAGAGAATTGTGGGCTGCAACCGAAAGTCCAATAGACGAATCTACCTTTGAAATTTCTTCAATAATGGTAATGTATTCATGGTAATTTAAACCTGATCCTCCATATTCTTCGGGTATCAGTACGCCCATAAAGCCCATTTCACCTAATTTATGAAATAGTTCAACTGGGAAAATCTGATTTTCATCCCATTCTGCCATAAAAGGAGCAATATGTTGTTTTGCAAAATCACGAATGGATTGTGCAATCATTTTTTGTGTTTCTGAAATTTCAAAGTTCATTTGAAAGTATTATTTTATTCAATTTACTCAGTATTTAATATAGTTGAAAGATCAATTTTTCTTCTTTTTCAATCAACCGTCAAATATAAAGCTATTCTTTCAAATTTATTGTTTGGAAATGAGTCTATTTTTTTTAAATCTTCTACGCTTGAAAAATTGCCATTTTCATTGCGATAGTTAAAGATCATTTTAGTGAGCTTGTAATCTAAATAGGGTAGGTGCAGCACTTCTTTAAAAGCAGCTTTATTGATATTTGTTTTTTCGATCAATGGTTTCTTGATAACCCAATAATATTTTAAAACACGGTTGGCTACTTCTTTATCAAGGTAATATACTTCGTAAAGTTGTTTGTTAAAAGTAAAACCATTTAATAATTCCCTGTAGGCAATGATCCTTTTTGCCAGTTTATCGCCAATGCCATTGATCTCTTTTAATTGATCATTTTTAACGGTATTGATATCATGATCTATTATTATAGCCTTACTTTTTGTCATTTTTTTGTCAGGTAATTTGTTTCTTTTTTTAGTAGGATCTTGATTTACCCATTCAGGAAACTTAAAAAATGGTGAAATTACAGATAATAAACTATCGTTGATACCAGTTATTTTTTGAAAATCTTTAGCAGAGTTAATGAATTTACCAGATTTTCTAAATGCAAGCAGTTTGTCGATTTCTGCTGTATTCATCCCTAATTGATACCCTTTAAAATCAGTGATATAATTTGGGTTGAATGGAAAAATTTTAACTTTATGATTGTTTAGTTGAATTTCTTTTAAAGAATCTATTTGTTGCTGGTAAGCATCGATTTCCGATACATCGGAATTTACTTTTTCCTCAGAAGAAGAACCGATGAAAAAGTAAACACCTTGCAAAACCACGACAAGAACGATCAAAAATAAAATCCCATTTCTTTGACGTTTGTTATACCAGAAATGGGATTTAAAAAAATTCATATCGTTTTTTGAATTAACTCTTATTGACTTTTATTGCAGTAAGATATTTGTTTAATTCTTCCTTCACTTTAGGAGCTAAAAGAACCAAACCTATCATATTGGGAACCATCATAGCGAAAATCATTGCATCTGAAAATCCAATTACCGAACCTAAACTTGCAGCCGATCCAATTACTACAAATACTAAAAATAAGATTTTATAAGTATATTCTGCTTTTCTTGTTCTTCCGAATAAAAATGCCCATCCTTGAAATCCGTAATACGACCAGGAGATCATTGTGCTAAAAGCAAATAATACTACAGCTATTGTTAACATATATGGAAACCATGAGATGACAGATTCAAAAGCTCCGGATGTTAATAAAATTGCCTGGGCATCATTCAATGATGCGTTTTCTGCAGCTACATTTCCTGTAATCACCAAAACCAGGGCAGTCATTGTACAAACAACTACAGTGTCAATAAAAGGTTCTAATAAAGCAACCATACCTTCTGAGGCAGCAAATTTTGTTTTTACAGCGGAGTGCGCAATGGAGGCTGAGCCAACACCGGCTTCATTTGAAAAAGCAGCTCTTCTAAATCCTTGAACCATAACACCAACAGCTCCGCCTGCAATTCCTACAGGACTAAAAGCGCCATTCCAGATCTGTATCATGGCATCTCCTATCATATCATATTTTGCTATTAAAACAAATAAGGCTGCACCAACATAAATAACGACCATAAATGGAACGATCTTATCGGTAACTTTCGCTATTTTTTTAATACCACCAATAATTACAATACCAACAAAAATTGCCATTACAACTCCAAAAAGCCAACCTCTTTGATGAAGAATAGAATCGTTACCACCGGTGATGTGCTCTATCAATTGAAATGCCTGATTCACCTGGAACATATTTCCTCCTCCAAAGGAACCTCCAATAACAAATATGGCAAACAATACAGCAAGTATTTTTCCTAATTTTTTATATCCTTTTGATTCTAAACCTTTGGTTAAATAATACATCGGTCCGCCATAAACCGTACCATCTTTAGAGATGTCTCTGTATTTTACACCAAGTGTACATTCAACAAATTTAGATGCCATTCCTAATAAGCCTGCAACGATCATCCAAAAAGTAGCACCTGCACCACCAATAGATATTGCAATGGCTACACCTGCAATATTTCCTAAACCAACAGTACCGGATAATGCAGCAGTTAAGGCTTGAAAATGAGAAACTTCTCCTTCATGATTTTCAATTGCGATAGTTCCTTTTATGTCTTCACCAGGAGTTGAAATACCTTCTTCAAATAAAGATTCATGATGATCAATATCATCATATTTTCCACGTATGATATTAACGGAAGTAAAGAAACCTCTGAAATTTATAAAATTAAAATAAAAAGTGAAGTATGTTGCTCCAATAATTAGAGGAAATAATACCCAAAATATCTTGATGTTTTCTGTGAATGGAATTTGATAAAATATCAAGTCAACAAACCACCCGGTTGCGTTACCAAAGACTTCATCAATTCTTTGGTCAAGTCCCTTTTCCTGAGCAAATGTTAAAAACGGCACTACTATAAATAGTAATGAAAGTATTTTTTTATGCATTTATATGATTATTTGAATTTGAAAGTCGCTAATATCCTAAAAATTATAATTTACGACAAGAAAATTGAGTTAAAATGTAAGATTTCTGACAGATTTTAATAAGTTTATTTGTATTTTCATTTAATTTTGAAAAATTGATAAAAAAAATAAGAAATATATAAATTATGAAGAAAACGTTGGTTTTAGGAGCTTCTTTAAAAACAGATCGTTATTCAAATTTTGCAATACAAAGTTTGGTTGACAAAGAGCATGAAGTGATTGGTGTTGGATTAAAAGAAGGTGTGGTTGCAGGAGTATCTATTTTAAAAGGAAAACCGGTGCTGGAGGATATTGATACTGTTACTTTGTATTTGAACGCATCCAGACAGGAAGAATATTATGAATATATTTTATCACTGCATCCAAAAAGAGTGATCTTTAATCCCGGTACAACAAACAGAGATTTTGAAGAGTTGTTGACTAAGAATAATATAGGTTTCGAGAATTCATGTACATTGGTTTTGTTAAGTACGGGGCAGTATTAATTTTCCATAGAAAATATTTTTCCTTCCCGGGCTAATTCAATATTTTTAAAGACAGTTTCTCCTTCTTTTAAGAATAGATCTTCCTCTTTATATCTACTTGAATAATGGCCCAATATTAGTTTTTTTACATTTGCTTTGGATGCAATTGTTGCTGCTTGTTTAGCAGTTGAATGTTTTGTTTTATTTGCAAGATCGATTCTGTCTTCCAAAAAAGTTGATTCATGGTACAAGAGATCACAATTTTTAATTTTTGGAATAATATCTTCATAATATGCTGTGTCACTGCAAAATGCATATTGCAAAATGGGTGGGGGATCAAGTGTTAGATCTTTGTTTGAAATGATTTTACCATTCTCCTGAATATAATCTTTTCCATTTTTAAGATTTTGATAATCGCAAATTTCAATTGCAGGATATTTGCTGATTTCTCGCATATTTAGGTTTCTTTCTTTTAGTTTTTCTTTAAAAAGAAAACCATTTGTATAGATCCTGTGTTTTAAAGGAATAGTATGTACTTCCACTTTTTCATCTTCAAAGATCAGTTCACTTTTCTTAGAGCTAAGTTCATGAAATTGGAGAGGATAATCTACCCATGATTTGGTTAGTTTTAGTTGTAAATGGATAATCTCTTTTATTCCTTTTGGGCCAAAAACATGAAGTTCAGTTTGCCGGTTCAACAAACCAAATGTGGAGATCAACCCGATTAACCCATAAAAGTGATCTCCGTGTAAATGTGAGATAAAAATATGCTTGATCTTAGAAAATTTAATTTTGTATTGTCGTATTTGGGTTTGTGTTCCTTCTCCACAGTCAATCAAAAAATAACGATTATTAATTTCAAGAAATTGAGATGTTGGATGCGCAAAAGTACGAGGTGTTGCCGAATGGCAACCCAATATGGTGAGTTTTAAACTCATTTAATAACGATTCTTTTTGAAATAACTTTTGTTTTTGTCTTTAAGGAATAAATATAAATCCCCGATTCCAGTTCATCCCTGTAAAAGGGTATGGAATTAGCACCTCTTTTTGTTTTGATCTTTTCGGCATGAATTGTATTACCAAGCAGATCTTTGACAAAAAAATCAATCTCAATAACTTCATCAGCGACAAAGCGTATTCTTGTAGTAACGCTAAATGGATTTGGTGATGCAACAACACCATGAATCGCACTCTCTGCATTTTCAAGAATATCTTTATCTAATGAATCATCATCCTGTGAAAAGACTTCAGTTGAAAGGGTTAATATAAAAAGAATTAAGAGTAGTTTTTTTACCATATATTAATTTTAAATTCCGAGATCACGTTCGATGTTTTCAATTTCAATAATATCTTCCGCTTCTGTCAAAGTTGGAACTAATACCAAATGATTAGGTAAGTGATCAATATTAACTGCATCACTTACGATAACAAATGATAGGTTATTATTTTTTAGTTCCTTTCCAATCTGCGAAAATAGCAAGATTTCTTTCAAATCAACCTTGATATTATTAGAAAGATCTATGATCAAACTATCGGTTTTAAAATTAGATAAATTTTCAACTAGTTCATTATAAAAATCGGCAATAGTTATCATTTGTTTTCCACCAAAATTGGGCTTTGGACGTAAAATTATAAATGAATCTTTTTTTTCAATTTCCATAATATATTGATATGTAGATGGTTACTATCTTTTTATTTGTTGGGCTAATAAATATATAACGGCCATTCTAATTGCAACGCCATTTTCAACCTGATTTAAAATGATAGCTTGTTTAGAATCGGCAACGTCACTTGTAAGTTCCACACCTCTGTTGATGGGGCCGGGATGCATAATTACAATTTCTTTATTGAGAGAGTTTAATAATTCTTTATTGATTCCGAAAAGTTGAGTATACTCACGAATGGAGGGGAAATATTTGATGTCCATTCTTTCGTGTTGTACCCTTAAAACATTTGCAACATCGCACCATTCCAAAGCTTTTCTTAAATTATTTTCATAACCAACTCCTAATTTGGTTATATATTTAGGCATTAGTGTTGTTGGTCCGCATAGCTTCACTTCGGCACCCAGAAGTTGCAGAGCATATATATTTGATAGTGCAACTCTTGAATGTAAAATATCACCTACAATTACAATTTTCTTTCCTTTTACACTACCTAATTTTTCTCGAATTGAATACGAATCTAAAAGTGCCTGGGTTGGATGTTCATGAGCACCGTCTCCTGCATTTACTATTTTAGCACTAATATGTTTAGAAAGAAAATCACCGGCTCCCTCATTGGGATGACGCATTACAATAATATCCACTTTCATAGAAAGTATATTATTGACAGTATCAATAAGGGATTCTCCTTTTTTAACGGAAGATTTCGCAGCCGAGAAATTAATGATATCAGCCGATAGTCTTTTTTCTGCCAGTTCAAAGGATAATTTTGTGCGGGTACTGTTCTCAAAAAATAAATTAGCTATGGTAATATCTCTTAAAGAAGGTACTTTTTTAATGGGGCGATTGATTACCTCTTTAAAATGATCAGCAGTTTTGAAAATTAATTGAATATCATCTTTGTTAAGATGTTTGATTCCTAGTAGATTAGTAACGCTTAACTGAGTCATTTCTTTATTTGAAATTGTTTGTTATTTAAACCTTTAAACATTCTATATGATAATTAGTAATAACCATATTATGTATTGATGATACAAACGGTATCGGTACTATTATTCTCTTTCCATTCTACTTTTACCTGCTCATTTTTTATTACATCTACCTGTCTTCCTTTATAATCAGGTTGTATTGGCAGGTGTCGGCTAAATCTCCTGTCTATCAAAACAAGTAATTCAATACTTTTTGGTCTGCCAAAATCCTGAATTGCAGTTAGAGCAGCTCTTATACTTCTTCCGGAAAAAAGAACATCATCAATAAATACAACATTTTTATTATCTACAATAAAACTAATATTTGTCTCACTTGCCTTCAACGGATCTTCTCTTCGTCTAAAATCATCTCGATAAAAAGTAATATCCAACATGCCAAGAGTTATATTTTTAATTTTATAATCCTCTTTTAAAAGTTTTACCAATCGGTTTGCTAAATAGATTCCTCTTGGTTGAATTCCAATTAAAACTGTATTTGAAAAATCCTGATGGTTCTCGATAAGCTGACAAGCCAAACGATGAAGAATGATGTAAATCTCTTTTTCGTTAAGTAAGGTCTTTGTGGCCATAGTAGCAATAAAAGCATTATTTATTCGAGCAAAGTTACATTTTTTTTTATCATATTTTTATAAAAAAATGTGTTAATTAAATTGTTAAGAAAAAATAAAGTGTTTGAAAAAAAGAACTACAATCTATACTACTTTAGTGACGAGTAAAAGAGAACCCAATGTCACAATTTTCAAATAGCAATGATAATTTACCATTATCAAAATTTGAAATGATGCTAAAAACCAATAGCGTTTATTTTTTTGACTCCAATGAATTTGAGCAGATCATTTTATTCTATGTAGATAATGGTAAGTTTTCATTGGCAAAAAAAGCTATTAAACTTGGTTTGTCTCAGCACCCATCTTCTGTTGCATTAAAGTTGATACATGTTGAATTACTTATTTTAGATGATAAGCTGGATACAGCAGAAAGAATATTAGATCAGCTACAGGATATTGAACCATCCAATGAAGAGATCTATATTCAAAAAGCAACTATTTATTCCAAAAAAGGAAAACATAAGAACGCTGTTGAATCATTACAAACAGCTTTGTTGTTTGCCGAAGATGATGCAGATATTCTTTCTATGTTAGGTATGGAATATTTACATCTGGATGATTTTGATACTGCCCGTTTTAATTTTGCAAAAAGTTTGGATATCTCATTTGAGGACTATTCATCACTTTATAACGTGATCTATTGTTATGATATGCTAGATCAACATATGGAAGCGATTGATTATCTAAATGGTTTTATTGAAAATGAACCTTATAGCGAAATTGCCTGGCATCAGATTGGCAGACAATATTTTATTGTTGAAAATTATCCAAAAGCATTGGAAGCTTTTGATTACTCGATATTGATAGATGAAAAATTTATTGGGGCGCATCTTGAAAAAGCAAAAACTTTAGAAGAACTGGAAAGATATGAAGAGGCAATAAGTTTTTATCACAAAACAATGGAGATTGATACACCCACCTCATTTGCATATTTGAGAATTGGAAAGTGTTATGAAGAACTGGATAAGCCTCAAAAAGCAGTTGAATTTTACAATAAAACCGTGACTGAAGATCCATTGTTGGATAAAGGATGGCTCGCCTTAACTGAATTCCATATCAATCATAAAAATTACCACAAGGGGCTGTATTATATAAACAAAGCGCTTAGTATTGATGAAGAAAATAATTTATACTGGCATCAATTTGCCGAAATAAATTTAAATCTAAACCTCTTTGAAGAAGCAGCAAAAGCCTATTATAAATGTATTGGTTTACAAGATGATCGTCTGGAAGTTTTTATTGCTCTTGCGGATGTTTTACTTTTTTTGGGAGAATTAGAAGAAAGTATCCAGATATTATTTGATGCAAATGAAAAGTATAAAGATGCCACTGAAATTTCTTACCGTTTGGCTGGTTTGTTTTTTCTGACACAAAAGTATTCAGACGGAGTTGTTTTCTTAGAAAGATCATTGAAAAATGATCTGGAATACCTTACTGTATTTCAGGATCTTTATCCGTCAGTATTGCGTGTTGATGAAGTGAAGTTACTGATAAAAAAATACAATTCATAAAATAATAATTCTTTTATTTTATAGTTTTTACAATGTTCAGGGATAAACAAAATATGTATCTTTGACCTTATTATTGTAAAAAAGTATTTCAGTGAGCAGAAGATTAAAAGATTATTTGATGATATCACTCAAAGGGATTGCGATGGGTGCTGCAGATGTAGTCCCAGGAGTGTCAGGAGGAACCATTGCATTTATTTCTGGTATTTATGAAGAACTGATAGCTTCTATTAATAAAGTAAATTTAAAAACATTCAAGGTTCTTAGAGAGGAAGGGTTTGCTGCCATGTGGCGATCCGTTAATGGTAATTTTTTAATCTCTTTACTATTGGGGATTGCAATAAGTGTAATTTCTTTAGCAAAACTAATTCGACATTTATTAGAGACCCAGCCAATATTGATCTGGGCATTCTTTTTTGGTCTTGTTCTGGCAAGTATCATTCATGTTGCAAAGCAAATCACAAAATGGAATCTGGTTTCCATTGTTTTATTAATTTTAGGAGCGTTTGTGGCATATTATATTACAACCTTAGTGCCTCAAACAGCTGAAATTTCAAGTGGATATGTTTTTTTATCGGGTGCTTTAGCAATTTGTGCTATGATCCTTCCGGGAATATCAGGCAGTTACATTCTTTTGTTATTGGGTATGTATAAACCGGTATTAGATGCTATTCACGATAAAGATTTTAAAATTATTGGATTGCTAATGGCAGGTGCAGTTGTAGGTTTGTTGTCTTTTTCTCGTCTGTTAAAATGGTTGTTTGATCATTATCAAAATTTGACTCTCGCTACATTAACAGGTTTTATTATTGGATCATTGAATAAAATTTGGCCATGGAAAGAAGTAATAGATTCCGAAATGATCAATGGAAAATTGAAAATCTTACAAGAAAAGAGCGTGACTCCATTTAATTATGAAGGAGAAAATGAATTGTTTTTAGCACTTGTTTTAGCCTCTGTAGGATTTATGTTTATAGTATTATTAGAAAAACTTGCTGTAAAAAAAGAGGACTAGGTGGAAAAGACACGTACTTTAACGGATAAGATCTTGCTCTTTGTAAAAGGAGTAGCAATGGGTGCGGCAAATAAAGTTCCTGGTGTGTCAGGTGGAACTGTTGCATTTGTTACCGGTTTTTATGAAGAGTTAATTTACTCTTTGCAAAAAATTAATAGAAAGGCTTTAATGCTTTTAGTGAATGGGCGATACAGAGGTTTTTACCAATATGTGAATGGACGGTTTTTATTACTGGTCTTTGCAGGAAGTACCTTTAGTTATTTTAGTGTTTCGAAAGTACTTGATTATTTTATAAAACATTATGAGTTATCGGTATGGAGTCTTTTTTTTGGTATGATATTGGGTTCTATCTATTATATAGCAAAAGATTTTAAAGACTGGAAAAGAAAGAATATTATCACGATTTTTATAGGAGCTTCCATAGGTATTGCCATAAGTTTTATGAATCCTGCTAAAGAAAATGATAATTTATGGTTTGTTTTCTTCTGTGGAATTGTTGGTGTTACAGGGATGACCTTACCTGGATTATCTGGATCTTTTATATTAATATTAATGGGTAATTATGTATTGCTATTAGTCGATTCCGTAAATGAATTATACAAAATAATTGCAGATATTTTCACATGGAATTTTGATTTTGTAGATGATCCTGTAAGAATGCGTTATTTAAAGATCATTTCAAGTTTTACTTTAGGTTCTGTTACTGGATTGGTTGTGACTTCACACATTCTTGGCTTTTTGTTAAAACACTGGCATCAAACTGTAACAGCATTGATCATTGGTTTTATAGCGGGATCCTTGGGGATTGTATGGCCTTGGAAAGAAGCTATTTATAAAATGGAAAATGGAAAGGTTTTGGTGGATAGTTTAGGAAATAAAGTCATAGAGAATTATCACAGATATATGCCAAGTCCTTCAGATGCTACAACCTGGTATGCTATTGGTTTCATTATATTGGGTGTAATTATTTTATTGGTGTTGGAGTGGTATGGGAATAAAAACAGAAAACCCTCTTTAAGTAAATAAAAAGGGTTTGATCTAATTTTCTTTTGATTGGGGTTCTATTCTAATGCTCCCAAATATCTTTCAGCATCTAATGCAGCCATACATCCTGTTCCTGCTGCAGTAACAGCCTGACGGTATTCTTTATCCTGAACATCACCGGCAGCAAAAACACCCGGTAAGTTAGTTTTGGTTGTTTTTTCTTGTGTAATCAGGTATCCAACTTCATCCATATCTAAAACATCCTGGAATATTTCGGTATTCGGTTTATGACCAATAGCAATAAATAATCCGGTTACATCGATCACCTGTTTTTCCTGTGTTTGGTTATTAATTACCCGAACACCTTCAACAACTTTATCACCTAATACTTCATCAAGTTCGGTATTGTACATCACTTCAATATTTTCAGTTTTCTGAACCCTGTGTTGCATTGCTTTTGAGGCGCGCATGTAATCCTTTCTTACAAGAATGGTTACCTTTTTACAAATATTAGATAGATAAGTAGCCTCTTCTGCAGCAGTATCACCTGCTCCAATTACAACCACATCCTGTCCTTTATAAAAGAATCCATCACAAGTTGCACAAGCGGAAACACCTCCTCCAATTAATCTTTGTTCACTCTCTAATCCTAAATATTTGGCAGTTGCTCCTGTAGAAATAATAATCGTCTCAGCTTCTATTTCTTTAGAAGCATCAACAGTCACTTTATGAATTCCACCAACTTTATCACTAAGATTAACTGCGGTAACTACTCCAAATCTAACTTCCGTTCCAAAGCGTTCAGCTTGTTTTTTAAAGTCTTCCATCATGGCAGTTCCATCAGATCCTTCCGGATAACCGGGAAAATTATCCACTTCGGTGGTGGTTGTTAATTGACCTCCCATTTGCATTCCTGTATAGATAACTGGTTTTAGATCAGCTCTTGCAGCATAAATAGCTGCTGTATATCCTGCTGGACCTGAACCAATAATCAAACATTTTATTCTCTCTATTGTATCGCTCATTTTATATCATATTTAATTGAAATACAAAAATAAATAATTATAAGCGTTAATTTCAATTTTACTTATTTTTTTTATTAATGCAGATATAACTAAAATTAATAGTTTAAACGGAAGTGTATAACTTCCTGTTTTGTATTTTTGTGCCTTCAAAATTTAAAACAACTGAAATGGAATTTAGAACAATTACTACAATGGAAGAATTTGAAGAGACTCTTAATGATAATTTGGGAGTGTTGTTTTACTTTTCGACCATTAGTTGTAATGTTGGAGAGGCATTAGAGCCTAAAGTTTTAGATCTGTTAGAGAATAATTATCCGAAGGTTCCATTTTTTTATGTAGATATGAATGCTTCACCAGAAGTTTCTGCAAAAAATAGTGTATTTGTAGAACCCACGATCTTAGTGTTTTTTGAAGGGAAAGAGACTATAAGAAAGAGTAGAATTATAAGTATTCCTGATCTGTCAAATTCAATTTCAAGAATCTATAAATTAGCATTTGATTAATCATAAGTTTTACTTGTAGAATTAAGATTTAGTTTTATATTTGCAAATCGAAAATTATTCGGGGTGTAGC
>JAOZTG010000054.1 GCA_029939235.1 Flavobacteriaceae bacterium | reverse complement strand
AAATATAACCGAAGCCTTTATATTTCTAGGTTTACTTTTACGATGCCTCTAAACTGAACGCCGTTAACCAAGGCTTTCAAGAGACATTTAGCTTTCCCGCCTGGCGGGACAAGGCTCATCCTACTGTGATTCAGATTAAGCAGCTAAAGCGTAGTTATTCTCGCCGTTTAAAAAAGTGAAATCGATTTTTACGAGTACTATTTCATGACTCGACATGCTTATAATCCGACTGATCTTGCTGTCAAAACCGGTCATCCCCAATAAATAAAGAACTAACTCTTTGAGAGCAGTTTGCAAAGTTATAAAAAACATTTCTAAAAATGTTGTACAAATCTGCAAAACCAAATACATTTGCACAAATTTTATACCAATCTTACCTTTTAAAGCATTGGCTCACCTAAAATTAATATTTATATGAAGTTTGGAATCATCAAAGAAAGAAAAAATCCACCGGATAAAAGAGTTGTTTTACCTCCAAATGCTTGTGAATCTCTACTAAAAACATTTCCAGAAATGGAAATAATAGTAGAAAGTTCAGATAACAGAACTTTTTCTGATGATGCATATTCAAAAATAGGGCTTGAAGTTACAAACAATGTAAATGATTGTGACGTGATGCTGGGAGTAAAAGAAGTTCCAGAAGATGCTTTGATTCCTAATAAGAAATATTTTTTCTTTTCACATACTATTAAAGAACAACCTTATAATCAAAATTTATTAAAAATTGTACTAGCCAAAAATATTGAACTTTATGATCATGAAGTAATTACAGATCAAAAAGGAATCCGATTAGTTGCTTTTGGCAGATATGCCGGTATTGTTGGGGCCTATAATGCCTTTAGAACTTATGGTTTAAAAACTAGACTATTTAATTTACCAAAGGCACAAACACTTCATGATCAGCAAGAGTTGATCTCCAAATTAAAGAATATAAAAATTCCAAATATCAAGATTGTTCTTTCCGGAAAAGGAAGAGTAAGCAATGGAGCTAAAGAAATGTTAGACAGTATGGGTATTAAGGAAGTTGGTGTTGATGAATACCTTAATAAAGAGTTTAAAGAAACCGTTTATACACAGATCGATGTTTTGGATTATAATAAAAGAAAAGATGGTGAAGTAATTGATATGTATGATTTTTTTAATAACCCGACAGAGTATAAAAGTGACTTTATGCGTTTTGCAAAAGTTAGTGATGTATATATCGCCTGCCACTTTTACGGAACCGGAGCACCTTACATTTTTACAAGAGATGAGGCTAAAGATCCTAACTTTAAAATAAAGGTGGTGGCTGATATCAGTTGTGATATTGACGGTCCGATAGCTTCAACAATTCGGTCTTCTACCATAGCGGAACCTATTTATGGTTATGATGCTCAAACAGAAAAAGAAATAAATTTTTTAAGTGAAAAGGCTATTGCAGTAATGGCGGTTGATAATTTACCAAACGAATTACCAAAAGATGCCTCTTTAGGCTTTGGTGATAATTTTGTAAAGTATGTAATCCCTGCATTTTTTAATGGGGACAAGGACGGAGTTTTAGAACGTTCCCGCATGACTCAAAACGGGAAATTAACAAAGAACTTTTCCTATCTGCAGAATTTTGTTGATGGTAAGTAAGCCTTCCAATAAAATTGAAACATGGAACAATTCAAACCCGATCCAAATTTTTTAATCCAGCTTGCCAATACAAAAATGCCTTTCGGTAAATTTAAGGGCGTTTATTTAATCAATATTCCGGAGTATTATCTGGTATGGTATAGAAATAAAGGATTCCCAAAAGGGAAATTAGGACAAATGTTAGAAACTGTTTTTGAAATTAAAAGAAATGGTTTAGAAGAGATCATTTACAAACTAAAAAGGCAATCTTAATTGCAATAAAAAATCTTAGCAAATAAATTATCAAAATAATGATTTACTTCACTGTTTTTTTTTCAACTTACACGTTTAGGAATCCTAATCACATATAAAAAAAAATTACATAAAAAAATTTTGTTAATAACGTTGATAATAAAAAAATATTTACCCGATATTATTTATTTTTTAAGCCCCAATTCTCATAAATACCTGAATACTTGAGATAAATCTGACTAGAAAATATTAACTGCGATTTGTTAATAATTAAATACCCTATTTAAAAAAAACATCTAACATTTATTATACTTTTAATCCGGGAAAAAAATCACAAAATACATTTTAAATTATGGTGGAAGAAAAAGTCAAAAATGCAACCTATACTTATGAAGAAGTTTTAACTAACTCATTATCATACTTTAACAACGATGAGTTAGCTGCAACAACATGGATAAACAAATATGCAGTCAAAAATAGTAATGGTGAATTTTTAGAGAAAACTCCTGACCAAATGCACAAAAGGATGGCAAAAGAATTTGGCAGGATTGAATCTAAATACGCATCAGATGATAGTTCTTTTGAAGAGTTTTCTGTCTATGGTAAAAAAAGGAAACAGTTAACTGAAGATAAGATTTACAAATTATTTAAAGATTTTAAATATGTAATTCCACAAGGAAGTGTAATGTTCGGTTTGGGAAACCAGGAAATTATTGCTTCTTTGTCAAATTGTATTGTGATTCCTCCTGTTTACGATTCTTATGGAGGAATTTTTCATACTGATCAACAAATGGCACAGCTTTTTAAAAGGAGATGTGGTGTTGGGGTAGATCTTTCAGAATTAAGACCCAGAGATGCAAAAGTATCCAACGCGGCAGGAAGTACAACCGGTGCTGTTTCATTTATGAATCGTTTTTCAGGCACAACTCGTGAAGTTGCCCAAAACGGGCGTCGTGGGGCATTGATGCTGACAATGGATATTGCACACCCTGATATTGAAGAATTTATTACCATCAAACAAGACCTTACCAAAGTTACAGGAGCAAATATTTCTATTCGCTTATCGGATGAATTCATGCAGGCAGTTGAAAACAAGGAAAAATATACTTTAAGATGGCCAATTGAATCTAAATCACCAAAATACACAAAAGATATTGATGCTGTAAAACTATGGGAAACCATTATTAAAAGTGCACATCATACTGCAGAACCTGGTTTGATCTTTTGGGATAGACAACATCATTATTCAACTTCATCTCTTTACCCTGGATTTAAGAATTCATCTACAAATCCATGTTCAGAAATTGCCATGCAAGGTGGTGATAGTTGTAGATTGATTGCCGTAAACTTATATAGTTTTGTTGATAAACCTTTTACAAAAGAAGCAAAGTTCAATCATAAAAAGCTTTATGAGGTAGTTTATGAAACGCAAAGATTGATGGATGATCTGGTTGATCTGGAATTGGAAGCGGTTGATAAAATATTAACTAAAATAGAAGCAGATCCTGAACCTGACTATATCAAACAAAATGAAATTAATACCTGGAAATTACTTCAGGAAACTGGAAAGAAAGGTCGCAGAACAGGTTTAGGTTTTACAGCTTTAGGAGATACCATTGCTGCACTTGGAATAAAATTTGATACTGATGAGGCAATCAGTGCTGTTGATGGAATTATGAAGTCAAAAATAACTGCTGAGTTTGACAGTAGTGTTGATATGGCAATTGAACGTGGACAGTTTGAGGTTTTCAATAGAAATATTGAAGATAAATCAGAATTTATCCAAATGCTTCACAGTGAATTTCCTGAACTTTATGAAAGAATGATGGTTCACGGACGTAGAAATATTTCTATCAGCACAGTGGCTCCTACAGGGTCATTAAGTATGTTGGCACAAGTATCATCAGGAATTGAACCTGTATTTATGTTGGCATACAAGCGTAGAAGAAAAATTAATCAGGAGGATAAAAAGGCTAAGGTTGATTTTGTAGATGATTTAGGAGATGCTTTTGAAGAATTTACAGTTTATCATAAAAAACTGGAAACCTGGATGAATATAACCGGAGAAAAAAATATAGAAAAAAGTCCGTATGCAGGAGCTACAGCATCTGAAATAGACTGGGAAAAACGTGTTGAAATGCAGGCTTTGGTTCAAAAATATACAACGCATTCCATTAGTTCAACCATCAACTTAGCATCAGATATTGAAGAAGAATTGGTTGGAGATATTTATATGGAATCATGGAAACAAGGTTTAAAAGGAATTACTGTTTATCGTGATGGTTCAAGAAGTGGAATTTTAGTTGCTGAAGACAAAAAAGAAAAAGAAGAAGTAAAAGAAATTGTAAACCCTTATCATCAAGCTACTGTTTTCCCTAAACGACCAAAAACAATTGTGGCTTCAATTGTACGCTTTCACAATGAAAAAGAAAAATGGCTTGCTGTTGTAGGTTTAATTAATGATAAACCTTATGAGATCTTTACAGGTAAAATGAAGGATGCCTTTAATTTACCTCAATGGGTTGAAAAAGGATGGGTAATTAAAAACAGAGATGAAGAAGGAGTTGCCAGATATGATTTTAGATATGTGGATAGTGATGGTTATAAAACTACCATTGAAGGATTATCCCGATCCTTTGATAAGGAATACTGGAATTATGCCAAATTAATTTCAGGAGTTTTACGTCATGGTATGCCAATGGCATATGTAGTAGATCTTATTCAGAATTTAAATTTGTATGATGATCATATCAATACTTGGAAAAATGGTGTTTCAAGGGCTTTAAAGCGTTTCGTTCCGGAAGGTGCAGAAGCTGCTGATAAAAAATGCCCTGAATGTGGTGACCCGGAAGGTTTGATCTATTCTGAAGGATGTTTAAAATGTGTTAGTTGTGGTCATTCAAAATGTGGATAGACCCAAAAATTAAGAAATTGTTTTAATGTAATTGATAAAGAACGCTGATTTAGATTTTTAAATCGGCGTTTTTTTATTGATGAACTTCTCATAGATCATTGTAGGGTTTCCATTATTCCATTCAGATAAAATATCCGGCTGAAACTCCTGCGACACAAATTCCCTCTTTAACTTTATGATCTATATTTTTAAGTTGAATTCTTTGTTTTGTTACTGGTAATTTTTGGTGTATGATAATTCCTGCCTTTTTCTACACAGCGAACGGAGCATTTTTGGCTGAATCACCCCCAATAATTAAAACATCAAAATTCATATATTTATTTTTTTAGTTAAACAATCAATCCGCCTACATTTGAAGCAAACAACTTTATCGCTATTGCAAGCAAAATAACTCCAAATATTTTTCTAATTACACTAATTCCTCCCCGACCGATAACTTTTTCAATTTTATGTGAAAATTTAAGAACAAGGTATACAAAAATCATATTTACTATTATTGCGATAATAATATTTTCTGTACGGAATTCCGCTTTAAGCGATAAAATTGTTGTCATGGTTCCTGCTCCTGCAATTAATGGAAAAGCTAAAGGAACTACACTTGCTGTTTCGGGAGCATCATCTTTAAACAATTCAATTCCTAATACCATTTCCAGAGCAAGAAAAAAGATCACCAGCGCACCGGCTACTGCAAAAGAATAAACATCAATACCAATTAATTTTAAAATTTGCGTTCCCAAAAAAAGGAAAATAATCATTATCAGCATAGCAACGATTGAAGCTTTTTCAGATTGTATATGCCCTACTTTTTCCCTTAATCCAATAATAATAGGGATACTTCCAATAATATCAATTACAGCAAATAAAATCATTGAAGCTGCCATTATTTCTTTAAAACTAATTTCCATTTTAAGTCTTATTTAAGCGTTATATTTTACAATCTATTTTTATAAAAAAACAAATATAGTTATTTAATAGAAAAACTAATTAATGTACTTTTACAGAATAATTTAATATGGTAAAAGTGTTTCAGTTAGGAAAAACAATCATTTCAGAAGATCTTATTGAAAAAGATTTTATGTGTAATTTAAGTGCTTGCAAAGGCGAATGCTGTATAGATGGAGATGCGGGAGCTCCTTTAGAAGAAGAAGAGTTGCAAATTTTAAAGGATATTTTTCCTAAGGTTAAGCCTTTTTTAAGGCAGGAGGGGTTAAAATCAATTGAAAAACAAGGTGTTTATACTACAAATGAAGATGGAGAACACGAAACCCCTTTGATAAATGGTAAAGATTGTGCCTATGTAATATTTGATGAAGACCATGTTGCAATGTGTGCCATTGAAGAAGCTTATAATCAGGGAGAAATAAGTTTTAAAAAACCTATTTCCTGCCATTTATATCCAATAAGAATTCAGGACTATAATGAATTTTCGGCCGTTAACTACCACCAATGGGAAATATGTAATGATGCATGTGCATTGGGAAAAGAATTGAAAGTTCCGGTTTATCAATTTGTTAAGCAGGCTTTAATCAGAAAATTTGGCGAAGACTGGTATACAGAGTTGGAAACTGTTGCTAAGAAAAATAAAATATAATCGTTTAAAATATTATTTATGTTCAATATTTTGGGTGATTAATCAAGTATTTTCTTCTAAAATATTGTTTTTATTAAAAAAACTTTAGTTTTGTCTTGTGACAAAGCAGATCCAAAATATACTAACAATCATTCTCCTGTTTCTTCCACTGTTTATTTTTGCGCAAAAAATAGATAGTGTTTATATTCATGGCATCAACAACAATGCAAGAATAATGAACAGAAATGGCTCTTTTGCAGAGGCCTATAAAATGATAAATGATCTAATCTCAAAATTAAATAAGGAAAAGGATCTGGAATATTTAAACTTTTCTTACCAAACAAAAGCAAATATTGAACAAAATCTGGGAATGTATGACGAATCGGTAAAAACGGCCCAGAATGCATTACAAATGAGTCTGGATCTTAAGGATTCTACAAATATTGCTTATAATTATAATCTTGTTGGAATTGGTTATTATTTTCTTTCAGAATATGATAGCACTAAAATTTATTATGAAAAATCCTATGATCTAAAGAAAAAGCTATCTACAGACAGTAAGGGGTTAGCAGCCTCTGCATACAATTTAGCCATTCTTTATGAAGATCTTGCTCAGCGTGATAAGGCTTTAAAATTATATAAAGATGCCGAGCATTATTTGCTAAAGTCAAATGATACGATGACATTTTTATCCGATGTTTATGTGGGTCTGGCTCATTTGTATTTTTTTAATAAAGAGATCGATAAAGCAGAAGAATACTCTGAAAAAGCATTAGACATAGGAATAAAATCATATGGTGAGTTTAATCCAAATATGACCTTTGTTTATAATTCAAATGCCAATATTTTAGAAAAGAAAGGAAAATATAAAGAGGCAATTAAATTACTGGAAAAAAGCCTCAAAATTAGAGAAAACACTTATGGTCAAACGCATAAATGGACCTGTGAGAGTAATTATAAATTGGCAAGAGTTTTAGAACTTGATACACAATATGAAAATGCCATCTATTATTATAAGCAGGCGATAGATATTGGTAAAAAAATAAATAGTTCTCAATATTTGGCTAATGCCGAACTTTTTCTTGCCCAATTATATACAGAACAGAACATTCATCTTGATGAAGCAGAAGAATTGGTTTTAAGTGCTTTAGACAAAAATATACAAGTTTTTGGATATAAGAATGATATCATAGCAGATGATTATTACCAATTGGCAAAACTCTCTAAAAAAGAAAATGACAAGAAAAAAATGTTCGCTTTCATTACAAGAGTCTTTAATGCAGCATCGTACGATAAGGATAACTTAGAGGACGTAATTGCTCCCTATCAGACATTAAATGCACTTGCATTAATGGGAGACTGGTATATAGATGATTTTAAAAAAACAAATAACATTGATATTCTGGAAAGGAAATTTCAATTAATAGATCAGGAAATTGCACTAATCAAATATATCCAGAAAAACTTCTCAACAGATGAGTCAAAAATAAATTTCGCAAATGAATATAGAAAAGTATTTGAAAAAGGACTTTATACATGTTGGATTCTTTATAACAAAACTAAAGAGGAAAAGTATTTGGAAAAAGCATTTGAACTTTCTGAAACCAATAGAAGTACCACCTTATTAGAAGGAATGCAGGATACCAAATTTAAACTATACAGTGGTATCCCTAAGGGGTTACTTGAAAAGGAAAAAGAAATAAATCAATCACTGGAAAGAGTAAAACTGGACCTGTATTATGAAAAAAAGGCTACAAATCCTGATAAAGATTATTTTACTGAATTGTTAGATAAAAGGATCTACTTTAGTAAAAGAAGAGATAGTATACAGGATTCTTTTAATAAGAGTTATCCAAGATATGCCGATCTAAAATACGGTAATAAGGTGATCGAAATTTTGGATGTACAAAAAGATTTAGATAGAAATACCCAGATGCTCATATATTTTTTGGGAGAAGAAAATTTATATACATTTAATATTACAAAAGATGACGTTTCTTTTTTAAGGGGTACAGTTGCAGATGATCTGATCGATAAAACAAATATGTTTAAAAGTGAATTAATGGCTCGAAGTGATTTACAAAATGTTAGTGAGTCATTATATCAATATTTGTTGAAACAACAGTTAAATAAGAGTAAAACTAATTTGGTAATTATACCAGATAATATTTTAAATTATATCCCATTTGAAATTTTACAAAGTGATAATAACAAATATTTGGTTGAAACTTATACGATTTGTTATGTGCCATCCGTGAGGCTATTACTGGAATTGAAAAATGATTTTTTTAAATATTCCCCACCAAAATTTTGGGCGGGATTTTCACCAGAGTATGCAAATAACAATGCAATTTCATCAGCTTCTAATGAAATTAATTCAGTAAAAGAAATTGTTGAAGGAGATAGTTTTATGGGAGAAAATTCTAACAAGCAGAGTTTTTTAGAGAATAATAAGAACTATTCCGTTTTGCATTTGGCAATGCATGCAAAAATAGATAATGAATACCCAAAATTTAACAAGTTAATTTTTACGGATGGCGATTTGACTGCCTCTGAGATCTATTTAAGTAATACAAAGGCAAATTTAACTGTTTTAAGTGCCTGCAATACAGGGTTTGGTAAAATAGAAAAAGGGGAAGGGGTTATGAGTATGGCTCGTGCTTTTCAATTCTCAGGTGTTCCTTCTGTTTTGATGAGTTTATGGAAAGTTCCCGATAAGGAAACCAAGAAAATTATGATAGCTTTTTACAAATATCTTAAAAAAGGAGAAAAGAAAAGCGACGCCTTAAGAAAAGCAAAAATTGAATATTTGTCTTCCACCAGTGATAAAAATTTGTTACATCCGTATTATTGGGCTGGATTTGTATTGAATGGAAATTCAGATCGGTTATTTCAAAATTATAATAAGTACTACTACATTCTTGCAGGATTAGCTGTTATCCTGATATTGATGCTTTTTATCAAAAAAAGGCAATAATTAATTACTACTTTATAAGCTCAATGATTTTTTTAGCCTCCTCTTTTTTAAAAGTATATGTTGGATGATTAGCAACAATTGAAAATTGGGATAAAGCTTTTTCTGTATTTCCTGATTTTAAATAAGCTAAAGCCAGGTACCAATTTGCCATTTCAGTAAAGTTCTTTGAAGATGAATCAGTGTTCTCATTTACTGCAACAGGTAAAAGAGACTGAATTGCATCATCTGTATTATCTAAGGATAATAAACACATGGCCTTGTAAAACTGAATATGTGGTTTATTTGGATTGGGTACAGAGTTAAATAAATTGATGGCTTTGTGATAATCTTTATTTTCATAGGCAACGAATGCACTATACTCAATTGTTTTAGGGCTTTCTCCTCGAACTACAGGTTGAACTATATTGCGATAGGGTTCAAAATTTCGTGTATATAATTGTTCATTGGAAGGAAAATAAGTATCCTTAACAAACCAAAGGCCAAATCCAATTAATAAAGTAATAGAAGCTGCTATCAGCCATTTATTAAATAAAAACTTAGTAGTTGATTTTTCCTGATATTCTTTCTCAAATTGTTGAAGATCCTGTTTTAATTCCTCGCTTCGGTTTATATCAATTACTTTTTTTAGATCCTTATGAAATTGAAATTCCTTTTTGAATTCTTCATTATTCTGCAGTAAATCATTAAAAGAATTCTGCTCTTTTGGAGTTAAAGAATTTGCAAAATATTTATCTATTAAATCAATGTTATTCATGGTTGAATATGATATTTTTTATTTGTTTCATGCAGCGTGATTTTTGACTTTTTAAAACATTTTTATCGCTGTAATCTAAGATATCTGTTATTTCGTCTAAATCATAGCCATTATAATACAATTCAAGTATACTTATGCAACGCTTACCTAATTTTTTTAATCCTTTTTTTAACAGTGTTTGTTGGTTAGTTAGATTTCCACCATCAAAGTTAACATCAAAATCAAAGTTTTTTTCAACTATTTCAATTTCATCCGAAATAGTAACCTTTCCTCTTTCTCTAAATAAGTGAAATATTTTATATTTCCCTATTGCAAATAAGTATGTTGAAATACTACTTTTTAAACCATTTATCTTTCCTTTTATCGCATTATCCTGCAAAACCATAATGGAATCGTGGTAAATATCTAAAGAGTCATATTCTTCTATATGGTATTTTTTTGCGAAATTAACAAAAGCTTCTTTATTGTCATTGTAAATTTTTTGAAAAGCAGCATTGTCTCTTCGCTTCAATAATTTAACAATATTCTTTGATTCCATTGCCCTCAATTCTATCGTAAAGTAACACAATTAGAAGGTATTAAACAAATATCTTATTTTGAAATATTATCAAATATTATTTGTGTCATGATCTGGTTATCTGGAATCCGGTTAAGGATAAATCCATGTCAACAAAACGTGCAAGTTTATTTGGTGGATTTTCATTTAATATTGTTCTGATTCTTCCACTAGCCTCCATATCTTTTGCGATGATATACAGGTAGCCACCTCCACCTGCGCCAGGTAGTTTATAAGCGGATGTATAATCTTTGATCAAATGAATTATCCTTTGAACTTCAGGAGGATTTGTACCAATATCTAATTGTTGTTTTTGTTTCCAGGTATGCTGGACACATTTGCAATATTCTTCAAAATTACCACTTTGCAGAATGTTAAAAGTATCGGTTGCGTGAATTTTGATATCATTAAGAATACTTGTATTGATATTTTCATTCAAAAACATTCCCCTTACAATTTCTCCCAAAATATTCTTAGCTGTTCGTGTAATTCCGGTATAATATAACAACATTCGAGATTTGTTTTCGGGTATTGTAAATATAAAGTTTGGAGCCCATTTAATATTAGGAGTTTGGTTACTGCCTTTTGTTGTTTCGAGCAATTTAATCCCAGGTAAAACTCCACCATATTGATCTTGCCAACCCCCTCCGGTGGTTAAAAGTTGCTCTAAAACCAGTGCTCTGTTGCTAATTTCATTTTGATTCCAGTCAAATCCACAAAAATCAGATAAAGCACCTAAAACTGTTGCCGCTAAAATGGAGCTTGTTCCTAATCCGGAACCTTTCGGTATTGCTGCCAGAGTAGAAATCTCAATTCCAGATCCGAATTCTTTTAATTGCTTTTCAAGACTTTTATATTTTTCTAAAGAAAATGCAGGATGAAAACCAGAAAGATACAAAGCTGCTTTAGGTATGGAAAAAGCAGATCCTACCTGTATGAAATGAGCCAGTTCATCATAAGTAGTAATATCCTCTCTGGTGCCCACATCAATAGAACGTAAAATAATTTTATATTCATTAGATGGTTTGATATAAACCTGTAATGGTGACTGACCATTTAATTCTATCGCAATATTTACTACAGAACCTCCATGAATAATACTGTAAGGAGGAGTATCAGACCAACCACCTGCTACATCAATCCTCACCGGACTTCTCCCCCAAACGATCTGATCTTGAAAAACACTTAATTTTGGTTGCATATTATGGTAACCCAATGTTTCAATAATACTTTCCTGCAATATTTGAAAGGCCTTTTTCTCTTCTTTTTTGTAATTGAGATTTTTATATTGTTTTACTTTTGCCTGAAACATATTAGCATGCATTTGTTTGTAAGGATCTTTACTTAATAATTCATCAGGCATGATGATGTTATTTTTTGCTACACGTTTGGCTATATCATCAAGATCTACCTGATAAAAGATGCTTTTTTTATGATTTTTGCATAGCATAGGAATATTTAAATTGCGAAAATAATCCCTCTGTTCATACAGTCTTTTTAGGTTGGCTTGATCTACAATTTCATCTGCTGAAATTCTTTTACAAGATTTCCATTTTTGACTTTGGTCAGAAGTTTTATCCGGATGGATGATCCAATTTAAAAAATTTGTATCAATTTTTTCCTTTTTTAAAACTGGAAATATTTTGGCTTCCTGAATATCCAGATCTTTTTCAAAATCAATGAAGGAAAGATCCAGATTATGTGTAGATAACCATTGATGAAAAGGTCTTTCAAGCCATTGAGTCTCCTCATTATAAATAGATCCCTTAAAACTATCATTATATCCGTAAAAACGAATACAATAATCCTCTTTATTTATAGGAATGATATCTAAACATATTCCGTCAGGAAGATCCAGTTCCCAATCGTTTTCAGGAATTCCGGTAATAATGTGATTTGATTGAAGGTTCCAGTTTTCACCAACATAGGAATTTTCAATCCATAAATTTTTTTGTTTAGAATGCAGATTTGCTTTTACAATTGCATTTTGAATGAACATGGAGGCATTAGGCTTACTGTCTTTATGCAAAATGGAACGTTGATCCATAACCCTGTTTTGGGTTTGAACCATAGATGAAATTAATTCTTTACTTGTTCCAAAATGATAGAATTCTCCTTTTGGTAATGCCTTTATACTTACGGTTAATTTATTCAGTTCAGTATCTTTTTTTGATGCTTGTGTTCCAAGGTTTAGTCCAAAATCAGAATATAGATCGTAAAAATCCAAATTGTTGGAAAACTTTAATCTTCCTTCTTTTTCAAAACTATATCCTGAGCGTTTCATCAATATTTCTACAGCTCTGTCACTTAAAACCCAGATACCAATATCCATAAGGAACAAATGCTCCTGTGACAGTTCTTTTAAAACGGCACGCGAAGGTTTTTGAAGCATATATTGCAACTCTTCAGGGTTTTTTCGATTACATACAAATACTCCATGTTTACTTGCTAGTTCAGTATCTG
The DNA here is from genome assembly GCA_029939235.1 of Flavobacteriaceae bacterium. Lineage (GTDB taxonomy): Bacteria > Bacteroidota > Bacteroidia > Flavobacteriales > Flavobacteriaceae > Lutimonas. Next base: position 4,609 of record JAOZTG010000054.1, on the reverse strand, counting down.
TCCAGATTCCATAACAAACAATATCTGCTTCAGGTAATGTATCTATCTTTCCTTCTGAGCGTATATACACATCACCACTGGCAATCAAAGTATTTAAATTCTCAGGTGAATTTTCAAGTATTTTCTCGTATAATTTTACCTGTAGATCCAATAGATTCTGATTAATTTTTTGGCCACGTTCCCATCTAAATATTGGAATAGGAGTTAAGACTTTTCCTGAAGGTGCATATGCTGGCAATCTTCTACCTTGACCACCGGCATGAATAATGATTCGTTTCTCTTTTGAAAGCCAGCTTAAAAAGTCTCCTTTATCACTTTTCCACTTTTCTTTTAAGATCCATGAAGTTCCACCACCAGATCCAATACGATTCCCTGGTGGATCTGATGCACAAAACCAATTTTCAGCATCTTTTTCTTCAATTTCATAAAAGTAATGGACAAGATTAGTGGGTAAAGAGAGTAGCTTTTTCATAAAAAACGATTAAGAATATAAAGTAACAACCAAAAATTTAAACTAACAACTGATTACTAAGTTTTCACCGTTTTAGAAGTTTATTTTCCCTGAATTAGAACGTGGTCTATATCATATGTTGTTGTTTTATCTGGGTCACTTCCCTGGTATTTAAAAGCAATTTGAATGTTACCCTGTAAACAATCTAAACTGACCTTACCCGAAGAAACAAACTCACTGTTTTCACTTCCTTTTGAACCTTTTGAAATAGAAACATCTAATTGCCTCCAGGTTGCATTTTGAATATTATCATTAAAATCAGTACTCACCCAAACGGTTAAAATTGTACCGGTTTCAAAGGTGCTTCTTGTTTTAAAAGTTAAAACTTCATTACTTGAATTCTCTAAATTTATTTTAGGTGAAATCAACCAGACTTCCATATAATTTTCTTCCGAATTATAGGCCGATACTTGCATATAAACATTCCCATTTTTACTGCGTTTTTTAAACTTTCCGTTTCCAAAATTTACATTGATATTTGACCAGCCCATTCCCCCCAGATCTTTTGTGTTTTTCATTGTATCAAAATCTTCATAAAAAATAATTTTTTGCTCACTTTCTAAGCTACCATCACAGTTTAAATAATCAGGATCACATCGTTCACTTTCAATAAGGTCAACTCCGGTTGGATCATTGAGTGATAAAACGAATTTTTCTCCATAATAATCTTTTGTTAGAACAGCGGTTATTATTCCTGTTTTATCAGAAATCAAATTAGATTTAAAATCAGAATAAGTACTGGTGCTTAAAACCACACCCCATTTGCTGGAACATTGTTCTAACACTCTTTCTCCATTAAATTCATCAAAAGGATCCCCTGCAAAGGTTCTTCCAATTTCATCTTTTTTAAATTGTACATTTTCAATTTGGACATAGGTTCCTATCATCTCATTTGAAAATTCATCAATCTCTAATTTCATGGGAATAATATCTGCCGTTTCCGTTGAACGGATGATAGATCTATCTAACATAGAGGCAGGAATTATACCTACTTTATTTTTTAATAAGTAACCCAATTTATATCTTCCTTTCTCATACATCATACTTAAACCAGCCAGTTTAATATACAATTTTCGACCAAAATTGTATTTGGTATATAAAGCTTTTTGATCGATCATGATCTCTATTCCTGCAGTTGGATTTTCAAAATGATCCTGCATAATTAAGGTCTTGTAAAAGTTACCTGCTTCATCACTGGAAATTACGTATCCTCCTATAATAGCATCATCATTTTTATTAAAAGTATAGATCTTTTCATCCGATTGTTCTAAAGCATTTTTTATGGATTTTATATTTGTAGTGGTAGAAATATTAGATTCTTCAATTTCATATTTTGGAATATCAAAATCATCTGTTTGAACACAGGAAATAGTCAAAATTGAAATAATTATTGAAATGAATTTGAATGTTTTTTTCATGATGTTTTTGTTAGAATTATATCGCAGAGAAATCGCAAAGTTTATCATTTTTAGTTTTTCTTTTTAAAACCTAAAATATATCGAGCTATAATAACTCGTGCCATATCCAAACCAGTATTTAGGTCCGAATAGTGGTTTTTCTCTTGTTTTATCTTCTAAAAGAGTGTTGTAATTAGCATTTCTTGATTGCTCAAATCCTCCGGTTTTATATGCAGTGTTTAATATATTTCCCACATTTACAAAAAACCCGATATAATAATCATTGATCTTCCATGATTTTCCACCTACAATATTGACCAAATAATAAGGTTTGAATTTCTCTTGTTTTAGTAATTCTTTTGCTATTTCTTCGTCATAATTATAGATTGGAAGTCCGTCATTATCTAAATAAAAATTCTTAGTTCGCATTATAGGTGCAATATTTATATAGGAATTATTAAAATAATTTCCAGTAATTCCAAACCACCAATAATCCGGACTATTATATTCAAATCCAACTGAATATGCCTGCTGTGGACCTTCAGAAACAAAGTAGTTCTTTAACGAAACTTCTCCATAATTTAAAGGTTCCGAAAAATCATCTGATGTTAAATAAAGATTTGGATTTGAGCTATAAACCGATTGACCAACAGATGCCACAGCTTTAAATTTTAAACCATGAAAAATGGGGATTTGCATACCAAATTCAAGTCCGAAATTTTGCTTATCAATTCCGGTCATTACTTCTTGTACAAAAGCTGTTGTCTGAGAATTTTCAATTCCGGTTAAACCATCGGCAAAATAAAAAGAGATATCCGTTTGATCTTTTAGATCAATTCCATAAACAGTCAGTTTTGCATTTATTTTTGGATGTCTTAGATTATAACTAAGATCAATTGCGGTAATCTTTTCATCGGTTAAACCGATTACAATATCGTTATTCTCACGAGCATTGGAAAAGGAGTTCTGCAAAGTAGGTGCCTTGGTAAAATACACAGCATTTACTGAAAAAATATGCCTTCCGCTAAGCTTATAAACAATACCACTTTTTATACTAAAATTATTAAAACTTATAACTTCACTTTTACCTAAAGATGCTTCACCGGGGTAGGCTCCATTTTCGTACAAGCCTGTTCTTTGGTAGGAAGTATTGCTATAATTAAAAGCTATAAAAGCATTTGTTTTTCTTGTTGCATATTGCATCTGTGCAAAACCATTTAAAACAGATACATCAAAATTGAAATGATATTTAAACTTTTCCCCTTTAGAAACAATTCTATTCGGATTTTGCAGATCACTCTGTGCTTCATCCATATCATCGGCATAAATATCAACATCTAAAAAACCATTTCCACCCAAAAGATCCAGCATATAAGCAAAGTTTTCAGATCTCAATTTTTGATATTGAACAGAAGTATTTATTTTGAAGTTTTCATTGATCTTTTTAAATAATGTAGAACCAATCATAAACTGCTTATCGTCATTTCTATCTTCATACAAAGCATAAATACTATTCCCTTTATTCAGGTTTGAATTTTGATTTGCCATATACATCTCCGGCCAGTTGATCTGGCCATCATTTATAAATTCCTGTTCGGCTAAATAGGCATTTTCATAATCAGGGTTCTCCGGATCACGTAAGAAATAACTGGGCAATTTTTGATAATAACTTGGATCTGGATTGGTACCACCACCAATGATAGTTGGATCATCCATTCCAATAACTCTTGCTCCACCATAATCTAATCTGCTATTCCCAACTTGCCCAAATTGATAGGTAATATTGGTTTGTAACAGCGTTTTACTATTTAAATTCCAAAAATGATTCAATTGTAAAATTGGCTCAGTAATTCTTTTTTGTCTGGAATTTCGAATTTCTTCCTTCTGATCACCCCAATATGCATTGTATTTTAAACTTTTCAAATCATAAACTTCCTGTGTATTGGGTGAAGATTTTCCCCGGATATTGCTGGCATAAATTCCTGTAAAATTTAGACTGTGATTACTGTTGATCTTCTTTGCTACGGAAGCAAAAAAGGAATTTGCATCATAAACAGTTCCATCTCTAAAACCTTCTTTTGCAAACCTTTTGGAAGCCGATACAGTGTAAGCCCAGCCGCTTTTTAAAAGTCCGGAGCTATAGCTTGCCATCACTCTTCCTTTATAACTTCTGTTGGATACTGCATAAGATATTTTAACCCCTTTTCTATAATTGGAGGCTTCGGTTAATAGGTTTGTAGAACCATTTATTCCACTAAAAGTATAATTTGAAGGATTCATATTTATACTGAATTCCTGATTTCTTAATACATCATTTAATCCTCCCCAATTGCTCCATTGCGGTCTGCCATTGAATAATTTATCCATTATCACCCCATTGAGCAAAACCTGCGAATATTCACTTCCTAAATTTCTGGGTTTAAAAAAAGTTGGACTAAATTCGTAAGCAACCGTTTTTAGAAATACATCTTTTGATGAAGATAATAATCCTGTAATAGAATTGGATTCACCTTTTTCATTTTCATAAAGATCTGATTCATTTAACATAATAAAACTTTGATCTTCTAACTCTTTATGGATCTCTATCAAACGAATTGTTCCAAGTTTTAAAATTTTTGTTTTCTTATCAATAAAAAAAGGGATTTTCTTTGTTGAATATCCTGCAAAGGAAATCTCTAAAATATTTTCTCCAATAGGAATT
>JAOZTG010000007.1:9141-42463 GCA_029939235.1 Flavobacteriaceae bacterium | reverse complement strand
ATGCTCCAGAAGAAAAAGAAAGAGGTATAACAATTAATACTGCGCATGTTGAATATTCAACAGCAAATCGTCATTACGCTCACGTTGACTGTCCAGGTCACGCGGATTACGTAAAGAACATGGTAACTGGTGCTGCTCAGATGGACGGTGCTATTTTAGTTGTTGCTGCAACTGATGGACCAATGCCACAAACTCGTGAACATATCTTATTAGGTCGCCAGGTAGGTATTCCTAGAATGGTTGTGTTTATGAATAAAGTAGACATGGTTGATGATGAGGAATTGTTAGAACTAGTTGATATGGAAATTAGAGAATTATTATCATTCTATGAATATGATGGTGATAATGGCCCTGTAATTCAAGGTTCTGCATTAGGTGCATTGAACGGAGAAGAAAAATGGGTTGGTGGAATAATGGAATTAATGGATGCAGTTGATAGCTGGATCGAATTACCAAAAAGAGATATTGATAAAGATTTCTTAATGCCTGTTGAAGATGTATTCTCAATTACAGGTCGTGGTACTGTTGCTACTGGCCGTATTGAAATGGGTGTTGCAAATACAGGAGATTCTGTTGATATTATCGGTATGGGAGCTGAAAAATTAACTTCTGTTGTAACTGGAGTTGAGATGTTTCGTAAAATATTAGATAGAGGTGAAGCTGGTGATAACGTAGGTATCTTATTAAGAGGTATTGATAAAGATGAAATTAGTAGAGGTATGGTAATCTGTAAGCCAGGTTCAATTAAGCCACATGCTAAATTCAAAGCAGAAGTTTATATCTTGAAAAAAGAAGAAGGTGGTCGTCATACTCCATTCCACAAAAATTACCGTCCACAGTTCTATGTAAGAACAACTGACGTTACAGGTACTATTAATTTACCTGAAGGTGTTGAAATGGTAATGCCTGGAGATAACTTAACTATTACAGTTGATTTATTACAACCAATTGCATTGAACTTAGGTTTACGTTTTGCAATCCGTGAAGGAGGTAGAACTGTAGGTGCAGGTCAGGTTACTGAAATTCTTGACTGATTAATTTAGTCAATTAAAATAATTATGAATGTCGGGTGCCTCTTTTTAAAGAGGCACCTTATATTCGTTTAAGTAGAGTGTTTTTTTATAAAAACAAAACTTAGATTTTAGCAGTAAAACTTTACTAAAAGAAAAAGTAAACTGCTTAATACGGGTGTAGCTCAGTTGGTAGAGCACTGGTCTCCAAAACCAGGTGTCGGGAGTTCGAGCCTCTCCACCCGTGCGTAAATTAGATTGAAATGGAGTTAGTAAATTACATCAAAGATTCATTTGAAGAATTAAAAAATAATGTTACCTGGGAGAAAAAAGAGCAAGCACAAAAAGACACAGTACTTGTTGCGGTATTTACTATAATTTTTGCTTTGGCAGTTTTTGTAGTAGATAAATTTTTCCAAACAGCTTTAGAACAATTTTTTAACATTTTTAATTAATATATAATTATGTCTGATTCTTCTGTAATGAAATGGTATGCCGTAAGAGCTATTGGCGGACAAGAAAATAAGGTAAAAGCCTATATTGAAAATGAAATTGCTCGATTAGGATTATCAGATTTTGTTAGCCAGGTTCTAGTTCCTACCGAAAAAGTTATTCAAATACGTAATGGAAAAAAGTACCACAAGGAAAAAGTATATTTTCCTGGGTATATCATGGTGGAAGCAAATTTGAGTGGAGAGGTTCCTCACGTTATTAAATCGGTTACAGGTGTAATTGGTTTTTTAGGTGAAACCAAGGGAGGTGATCCGGTACCATTAAGAAAGTCAGAAGTAAACAGAATGTTAGGTACAGTAGATGAATTGGCTGTACAAAATGAAAATGTTGCGATTCCTTTTATCAAAGGAGAAACAGTGAAAGTTATCGATGGTCCGTTTAACGGATTTGATGGAGTAATTGAAAAAATAAACGAAGAAAAACGTAAACTTGAAGTGATGGTGAAGATCTTTGGACGTAAAACTCCACTGGAATTGAACTACATGCAAGTTGAGAAAATCTCATAAATGTTACGAGAATTTGGTTAATACATTAGCTTCCAATTAATGTGTTTTCTTAATTAAAGTTTAAAAAATGGCAAAAGAAATTAGTAAGGTAGTAAAATTACAAGTTCGTGGAGGTGCAGCTAATCCTTCACCACCTGTAGGACCAGCATTAGGTGCTGCCGGAGTTAATATCATGGAGTTCTGTAAGCAATTCAACGCTAGAACTCAGGATAAAGCAGGGAAAGTTTTACCCGTTGTAATTAATGTTTACAAGGATAAATCATTTGACTTTATTGTAAAAACTCCACCAGCAGCTGTGCAATTGTTAGAAGCAGCTAAATTGAAAAAAGGTTCAGGAGAACCTAATAGAAAGAAAGTAGCTACAGTAACCTGGGATCAAATCAGAAAAATTGCTGAGGATAAAATGGTTGACTTAAATGCTTTTCAAGTAGAGTCAGCTATGATTATGATAGCAGGAACTGCTAGATCTATGGGTATTCGTGTAAAAGGAGAAGCTCCGGTTAAAACAGCATAAGAAGATGGCAAAACTAACAAAGAAACAGAAAGAAGCAATTTCAAAATTTGATGTTAAAAAAGCATACAATTTAAAGGAAGCATCTTCTGTAATAAAAGATATCACCAGCGTAAAATTTGATGCAAGTATTGATCTTGCTGTACGTTTAGGTGTTGATCCGCGTAAAGCAAACCAAATGGTAAGAGGGGTAGTAACTTTACCTCACGGAACCGGTAAAAATGTGAAAGTATTGGCATTGGTTACACCAGATAAAGAAGCAGATGCAAAAGAAGCTGGAGCTGATTACGTAGGATTGGATGAGTACCTTCAAAAAATTAAAGGAGGATGGACAGATGTTGACGTTATTGTTACCATGCCAAGTGTAATGGGTAAATTAGGACCTTTAGGTAGAATATTAGGACCAAGAGGATTAATGCCTAACCCAAAAACAGGTACTGTAACAATGGATGTTGCTAAAGCGGTTAAAGATGTAAAAGGTGGTAAGATTGACTTCAAAGTTGATAAAACCGGAATTATTCATGCTTCAATTGGAAAAGCATCATTTGATGCAGATAAAATTGCGGACAATGCAAATGAAGTAATTCAAACCTTGCTCAAATTGAAACCATCAACTGTAAAGGGAACTTATGTAAAAAGTATTTATTTATCAAGTACGATGAGTCCGGGAGTTGAAATAGATATAAAATCAGTTAGTGCAAGTTAAAATATTGAATTATGACTAGAGAAGAAAAATCACAAGTGATTAAGGATTTAACTGGCAAATTAGCAGATAACAATATTATCTATTTAGCTGATATTTCGAACTTAAATGCTTCGGATACATCAAATTTACGTAGAGCTTGTTTTAAAGCAAACGTTAATTTGGCAGTTGTTAAAAATACCTTGCTTGCAAAAGCAATGGAACAATCGGATAAAGATTTTGGAGATTTACCTGAAACATTAAAAGGTAATACTTCTATGATGGTTTCTGAAACTGGAAATGCTCCAGCCAAAGTGATCAAAGAGTTTAGAAAAAAATCTAAAAAGCCTATTCTTAAAGGTGCGTATATTGAAGCGTCTATCTATGTTGGAGATGACCAATTGGATGCTTTAGTAAACATTAAATCTAAAGAAGAACTTATTGGAGAGGTTATCACCATCTTACAATCACCTGCTAAAAATGTTATTTCAGCATTACAATCAGGAGGAGGTAAATTGGCTGGTATCTTGAAAACTTTATCAGAAAAATAAAATACACACACTAATAAACTAAATAATAAAATTTAAACAGTAGAAAAATGGCAGAATTAAAAGATTTCGCAGAACAGTTAGTTAACTTAACAGTAAAAGAAGTTAATGAATTGGCAGATATTTTAAAAGAAGAATATGGTATCGAGCCAGCTGCAGCAGCAGTAGCAGTAGCAGGTCCTGCAGCAGGAGGAGAAGAAGCTGCAGAAGAGCAAACAGAATTTGATGTAATCTTGAAAGCAGCAGGTCAATCTAAATTGGCAGTTGTTAAATTGGTGAAAGAATTAACCGGTTTAGGATTGAAAGAAGCTAAAGGAATCGTTGATAGTGCACCAGCACCAATCAAAGAAGGTATCGCTAAAGATGAGGCTGAAGGTCTTAAAAAATCTTTAGAAGATGCAGGAGCAGAAGTAGAGCTAAAGTAGTCTACTTTTCTCTAAACAATTAAGGTTTAGGTCTTTGGGGTAATTCCACTTAGGCCTAAACCATTTTGCATATATATTCGTTCTTATAATTTAAATTTAAATTTTTCTCCATTGGCAACGAAACAATTAAACCAAAGAGTAAACTTTGCATCAGCTAAATTGATAACCGACTATCCTGACTTTTTGGATATTCAAATAAAATCTTTCCAGGATTTTTTTCAATTAGAAACCAAATCTGATGAAAGAAGTGATGAGGGCTTGTACAAAACCTTCATGGAAAATTTCCCAATTACAGATACAAGAAACAATTTTGTTTTAGAATTTTTAGATTACTTTGTTGACCCACCAAGATATTCTATCCTTGAATGTATTGAAAGAGGTTTGACCTATAGTGTTCCTTTAAAAGCACGTCTAAAACTTTATTGTACTGATCCTGAACATGAAGATTTTGAAACAATCGTTCAAGATGTTTATTTAGGAGTTATCCCTTACATGACCCATAGTGGTACATTCGTTATCAATGGTGCCGAGCGTGTTGTAGTTTCGCAGTTGCACCGTTCACCAGGGGTTTTCTTCGGTCAGTCTTTCCATGCAAATGGAACAAAATTATACTCAGCAAGAGTAATTCCTTTTAAAGGTTCTTGGATTGAGTTTGCTACCGATATAAATCAAGTGATGTACGCTTATATCGATAGAAAGAAAAAATTACCGGTTACTACACTTTTTAGAGCTATTGGCTTTGAAAGAGATAAAGATATTCTTGAAATATTTGATCTTGCAGAAGAGGTGAAAGTATCAAAAAGCGGACTTAAAAAAGTACTGGAAAGAAAACTAGCCGCCAGAGTATTAAAGACCTGGTTTGAAGATTTTGTAGATGAAGATACTGGAGAGGTTGTTTCTATTGAAAGAAATGAGATCATATTAGACAGAGATACTGTTCTTGAAAAAGAGCATATTGAAGAAATCATTGAATCTGGTGCTAAAACGATCTTATTACACAAATTAGATAATGAGTCAGGTGATTATGCAATTATTCATAACACCTTGCAAAAAGATCCAACAAACTCTGAAAAAGAGGCTGTTGAACATATTTACCGTCAGTTACGTAATGCTGAACCGCCAGATTATGAAACTGCAAAAGGTATTATCAATAAATTATTCTTTTCTGAACAACGTTATAATCTTGGAGAGGTTGGTCGTTACAGAATGAATAAAAAATTAGGTTTGGATATTGATATCGAACAAAAGGTTTTAACCAAAGAAGATATCATCACTATTGTTAAAAACTTAATAAATTTAGTAAATTCAAAAGCAGAGGTTGATGATATTGACCACTTGTCTAACAGACGTGTAAGAACAGTTGGAGAACAACTTGCAGGTCAGTTTGGAGTAGGTCTTTCACGTATGGCTCGAACTATTCGTGAAAGAATGAATGTTCGTGACAATGAGGTGTTTACACCAATTGATCTGATCAATTCTAAGACTTTATCCTCTGTGATCAACTCATTCTTTGGGACAAATCAATTGTCTCAATTTATGGATCAAACTAATCCTCTTGCTGAGATCACTCATAAAAGAAGATTATCAGCTTTAGGACCAGGTGGACTTTCTCGTGAAAGAGCAGGTTTTGAGGTTCGTGACGTTCACTTTACACACTACGGTAGACTATGTCCTATTGAAACTCCTGAGGGACCGAATATTGGATTGATATCTTCATTGGCTGTTTATGCTAAAGTAAATAACCTAGGATTTATTGAAACTCCTTATAGAGAGGTTAAAGACGGACATGTAGATACTACCCAAAATCCTATTTATTTAAGTGCTGAAGAAGAAGAAGGTAAAAAAATTGCCCAATCAAATTTAGAGCTGGATGCTGATGGTAATATTGTTTTAGAGAAAGTGGTTGCCAGAGAAGATGGTGATTTTCCTGTAGTAACTGTAAATGAAGTAAACTATATGGATGTATCTCCAAACCAGATTTCATCTATATCAGCATCATTGATTCCTTTCTTGGAGCATGATGATGCAAACCGTGCTTTGATGGGATCGAATATGATGCGTCAGGCTGTACCATTAATGAGACCGGAAGCTCCTATTGTTGGAACAGGTTTAGAAAGAAGAGTAGCAGAAGATTCAAGAATTTTGATCAATGCAGAAGGTGATGGTGAAGTAATTTATGTTGATTCTGATAAAATCGAGATCAAATATGAACGTACGGAAAAAGAAAGCGTTGTAAGTTTTGATTCAGATATCAAAGTATATGAATTAATTAAATTTAGAAAAACGAATCAGGGAACTTCCATTAACCTGCATCCTATTGTTCAAAAAGGTGATAGGGTAACCAAAGGAAAGGTTCTTTGTGAAGGTTATGCAACTGAAAAAGGTGAATTGGCTTTAGGAAGAAATATGAAAGTTGCCTTTATGCCCTGGAAAGGATATAATTTTGAGGATGCGATCGTAATTTCTGAAAAAGTTGTTCGTGAAGATATTTTTACTTCTATTCATATTGATGAGTATTCTTTAGATGTGAGAGATACTAAATTAGGTGCGGAAGAGCTAACTGCTGATATTCCAAATGTTAGTGAAGAAGCTACCAAAGATCTGGATGAAAATGGAATGATAAGAATTGGTGCAGAAATTAAGCCTGGTGATATTCTTATCGGAAAGATCACTCCAAAAGGAGAATCAGATCCAACTCCGGAAGAAAAATTATTAAGAGCTATTTTTGGTGATAATGCCGGAGATGTAAAAGATGCTTCATTAAAAGCTTCTCCATCTTTAAGAGGTGTTGTAATTGATAAAAAATTATTCCAAAGATCTGTAAAAGATAAAGCAACAAGAGTTAAAGATAAGGAAGAAGTTAACAGACTTGAAGTTGAATTTACAGTAAAATATGATAATTTAAGAGAAGTTCTTATTGATAAGTTATTTGGTCTGATCAATGGTAAAACATCGCAAGGTGTTCAAAATGATCTTGGTGAAGATATCTTACCAAAAGGGAAGAAATTCACCTTGAAAATGTTAAATTCAGTTATTGATTATGAACATTTAACAAAAGGTACCTGGACTACAGATAAAGATCTTAACAATCTGGTTAGTAGATTAATACATAATTATAAGATCAAAGTTAATGATTTACAGGGATCTTTAAGAAGACAAAAATTTGCTGTAACTATTGGTGATGAACTTCCAAAAGGTATTATCAAACTAGCAAAAATTTATGTTGCTAAAAAACGTAAATTAAAAGTGGGTGATAAAATGGCTGGACGTCACGGTAACAAAGGTATTGTTGCAAGAATCGTTCGCCAGGAAGATATGCCTTTCTTAGAAGACGGAACTCCGGTTGATATTGTATTAAATCCTCTTGGTGTACCTTCTCGTATGAATATTGGTCAGATCTATGAAACTGTTTTGGCCTGGGCAGGTAAGAATTTAGGTGAAAAATATGCTACACCAATTTTTGACGGTGCTCATATTGATCAGATTACTGAATTGACAAGAAAAGCAGGAATCCCCGATTTCGGACATACTTACTTATATGATGGTGGAACCGGAGATCGTTTTGATCAGCCTGCAACTGTTGGTATTATTTATATCATCAAGTTAGGTCACATGATTGAAGATAAAATGCACGCAAGATCTATCGGACCTTATTCATTAATCACACAACAACCACTTGGTGGTAAAGCACAATTTGGTGGTCAGCGTTTTGGTGAGATGGAAGTTTGGGCTTTAGAGGCTTATGGTGCATCTGCAACATTGAGAGAGATCTTAACAGTTAAATCTGATGACGTTTTAGGTAGAGCTAAAACTTATGAATCTATCGTAAAAGGAGAACCGATGCCAGAACCTGGTTTACCGGAATCTTTTAACGTATTGATGCACGAGTTAAAAGGTTTAGGTTTAAACGTGAAGTTAGAAGAATAATTAGCAATAAATGCAGTAAAGAGGCCTCAAACCTCTTTACTGCCTCAATATAATTTTTACATAAATTCTATTCCATTATTATGGCAAGACAAAGAGAAAAATACACTGTAAAAAAGTTTAATAAAATTACCATTGGTTTATCTTCACCTGAAGTTATTCTTGAAAACTCAAGAGGTGAAGTATTAAAACCAGAAACCATCAATTATCGTACACATAAACCTGAAAGAGATGGATTGTTTTGTGAACGTATTTTTGGACCAATAAAAGATTATGAATGTGCTTGTGGTAAATACAAACGTATTCGTTATAAAGGAATTATTTGTGACAGGTGTGGTGTTGAAGTAACTGAGAAAAAAGTTCGTAGAGACAGAGTAGGTCACATTAATTTAGTAGTTCCTGTTGCTCACATCTGGTATTTCAGATCATTACCTAATAAAATGGGATACCTTTTAGGTTTGCCATCTAAAAAATTAGATATGATCATTTATTACGAAAGATATGTAGTAATTCAGCCGGGTATTGCAAACAATGAAGAAGGAGTACCGGTACAAAAAATGGATTTCCTTACGGAAGAAGAATATTTGAATATTTTAGAAACTATTCCACAGGAAAATCAATATTTAGATGATTCTGATCCAAATAAATTCATCGCTAAAATGGGTGCTGAATGTTTAATCGAATTATTATCAAGAATTGATCTGGATGCATTGTCATACGAATTAAGACATAAAGCAAATACAGAGACTTCAAAACAACGTAAAATGGAAGCTTTAAAACGTTTGAACGTTGTAGAAGCTTTTAGAGATGCAAATACTCGTAAAGAGAATAAACCTGAATGGATGATCATGAAAGTAGTTCCGGTGATACCGCCAGAATTACGTCCGTTGGTTCCATTAGATGGAGGTAGATTTGCAACATCTGATTTAAATGATCTTTACCGTAGAGTTATTATTCGTAATAATCGTTTGAAAAGATTGATGGAGATCAAAGCTCCTGAAGTGATCTTACGTAATGAAAAACGAATGTTGCAAGAATCTGTAGATTCATTGTTTGACAACACACGTAAATCTTCTGCTGTTAAAACAGAATCTAACCGACCGTTAAAATCTTTATCAGATTCATTAAAAGGTAAACAAGGACGTTTCCGTCAAAACCTTTTAGGTAAACGTGTTGATTATTCAGCTCGTTCGGTAATTGTTGTTGGTCCGGAATTGAAATTGTTCGAATGCGGTATTCCTAAGGATATGGCGGCTGAACTTTATAAGCCTTTTATTATCAGAAAGTTAATAGAAAGAGGTATTGTAAAAACAGTTAAATCAGCAAAGAAAATAATTGATAAAAGAGAACCGGTAGTTTGGGATATTTTAGAAAATGTTTTAAAAGGACATCCTGTACTATTGAATCGTGCTCCAACACTTCACCGTTTAGGTATTCAGGCGTTTCAGCCAAAATTAATAGAAGGAAAAGCAATACAGTTACACCCATTGGTATGTACTGCATTTAATGCGGATTTTGATGGGGATCAAATGGCGGTGCATTTGCCTTTAGGTCAGGAAGCAATTTTAGAAGCACAATTATTGATGTTGGCTTCTCATAATATTTTGAATCCTGCGAACGGAGCTCCGGTAACGGTGCCATCGCAAGACATGGTTTTAGGTCTGTACTACATGACCAAAGAGCGTAGATCATCTGACAAGGTGAAGATTAAAGGAGAAGGAACTACTTTTTATTCATTAGAGGAAGTGAAAATTGCTTTTAATGAAAAGAAAGTAGACTTAAATGCAAAGATCAAAGTTAGAGCAAAAGATCTAAATGAAGAAGGAGAATCTGTAACTAAAATCATAGAGACAACTGTAGGTAGAGTGTTGTTCAATGAAGTTGTTCCTGAAGAAGCAGGATATATAAATGAGGTACTTACTAAAAGATCTTTAAGAGATATTATCGGAAACATTTTAAAAGTTACCGATGTGCCAACTACAGGTAAATTCCTGGATAGTATCAAAAATATGGGATTCAAATTTGCATTCCAGGGTGGACTATCATTTAGTTTAGGAGATATAATTATACCTAAAGAAAAACAAAACATGATTGATGATGCGAATAAGCAGGTAGATTCAATTATGGCTAGTTATAACATGGGTATGTTAACAAATAAAGAACGTTACAATCAGGTAATTGATATTTGGGGATCAACCAATAACCGTTTAACGGAATTATCAATGAAACGATTACGTGAAGATAAAGATGGATTCAACTCTGTGTTTATGATGCTTGATTCTGGTGCAAGGGGTTCTAAAGAGCAAATTCGTCAGTTAACA
This sequence comes from Flavobacteriaceae bacterium, assembly GCA_029939235.1. Lineage (GTDB taxonomy): Bacteria > Bacteroidota > Bacteroidia > Flavobacteriales > Flavobacteriaceae > Lutimonas. Next base: position 32,023 of record JAOZTG010000007.1, on the reverse strand, counting down.
GGTATGCGTGGATTGATGGCAAAACCAAAAAAATCTACAGCAGGTGGTGGTGAAATTATTGAGAATCCGATTTTATCTAACTTTAAGGAAGGATTATCGATTTTGGAGTACTTTATCTCAACACACGGTGCGCGTAAAGGTTTGGCAGATACAGCGTTAAAAACTGCGGATGCTGGTTATTTAACACGTCGTTTGGTAGATGTTTCACAGGATGTAATTGTTAATATTGAAGATTGTGGTACCCTAAGAGGGTTAGAAGTTACCCACTTGAAGAATAATGATGAGATCGTTGAAACTTTAGGAGAGAGAATTTTAGGTAGAGTTTCTTTGCACGATGTTTATGATCCGGAAACGGATGAAGTAATTGTGGAAGCAGGTGAATTATTTACGGAAGAGATCGTTAAACGAATTGAAGAAACTTCTTTAGATACAATTGAGGTTCGTTCAGCTCTAACTTGTGAGTCTAAAAAAGGTATTTGTGCTAAATGTTATGGTCATAGTTTATCAACTAACAGAATGGTTCAAAAAGGAGAAGCAGTAGGAGTTATTGCTGCACAATCTATTGGTGAGCCGGGTACACAGTTAACATTACGTACTTTCCACGTAGGTGGTATTGCAGGAAACATTTCTGAAGAGAATAAATTGGTCTCTAAATTTGATGGTAATATTACTATTGATGAATTAAAGTCTGTTAAAGGCGTTGATGCTGAAGGAAATGACGAGAACATTGTAATTTCTCGTACTACTGAAATAAAGATTTTTGACAAAAATACAGGTATCCTTTTAAGTACAAATAATATACCTTATGGTTCTAAGATCTTTATGGAAGGTAAAAGAACGATCAAAAAAGGAGATGTAATTTGCGAATGGGATCCGTATAACGGAGTTATTGTTTCTGAATTTGCAGGAAAAGCTGTTTTTGAAGATGTGATCGAAGGTGTTACTTTCCAGGTTGAAATGGATGAGCAAACAGGTTATAAGGAAAAAGTTATTTCTGATGCAAAGAAGAAAAAAGTAATTCCAATATTAAACGTTCAAAATAAGAAAGGAGAAACTTTACGTTCTTACTCTTTACCGGTAGGTGCTCACCTTTTAATTGAAGAAGGACAGGATATCAAAGTAGGGGAGATTTTAGTGAAGATTCCTAGAAAATCTGGAAAAGCAGGTGATATTACTGGTGGTTTACCTCGTGTAACTGAATTATTTGAAGCTCGTAATCCTTCTAATCCGGCAGTAGTGTCTGAAATTGATGGTGTTGTTTCATTTGGGAAGATAAAACGTGGTAACCGTGAGATCATCGTAGAGTCAAAATTAGGTGATATCAAGAAATATCTTGTAAAACTTTCCAACCAGATCCTGGTTCAGGAAAATGATTTTGTTAGAGCTGGTATGCCACTTTCTGATGGCTCTATTACTCCAACAGATATATTGAATATTGAAGGACCTGGCAAAGTACAGGAATATTTGGTTAATGAAGTGCAGGAAGTTTATCGATTACAAGGTGTAAAGATCAATGATAAACACTTTGAGGTTGTTGTTCGCCAAATGATGCGTAAAGTTAAGATCATTGATTCAGGTGATACAATTTTCTTAGAAAACCAATTGATCCATAAAAATGACTTCATCGAAGAAAATGATAACATTTATGGATTGAAGGTGATTGAGGATGCTGGTGATTCTGTAGAATTAAATGCCGGACAAATAGTTTCAGCCCGTGCGTTAAGAGATGAAAATTCAATACTTCGTAGAAATGATAAGCAATTGGTAGAAGCCCGCGATGCAGTTCCTGCAACAGCAGAGCCAATTTTACAGGGTATAACAAGAGCTTCTCTGCAAACAAAATCATTTATTTCAGCAGCTTCCTTCCAGGAAACTACAAAAGTTTTAAATGAAGCAGCTGTTCATGGTAAAGAAGATTATCTACAAGGATTAAAAGAGAATGTAATTGTTGGTAAACGAATTCCGGCAGGTACAGGAATGAGAGATTATGATCATTTAATCGTTGGTTCTAAAGAAGAAATGGAAAGTTAAACTTAAAGGCGCAATTTATTGCGCCTTTTTTAATTCTAGTTATTATGTCAAAAGAAGAAGTTAAAAATCAATTGAATATTGAATTAGATGAGAAAATTGCAGATGGCACCTATGTGAATCTTGCAATAATCAACCATTCGGTTTCTGAGTTTGTTGTTGATTTTATCAATGTGATGCCGGGAACGCCAAAATCAAAAGTTAAATCTCGAATTATTTTGACACCGCAACATGCAAAAAGGTTGTTAAAAGCTTTGGCTGAAAATATACAGCGTTTTGAAAATAGCCATGGTGAGATCAAAGATTATGAACAGCCACCAATTCCTATGAATTTTGGTCCAACGGGTCAGGCTTAGTTTTTAAATATACGCTGAACATTGTTCAGCGTTTTTATTTTGTAAAATATGTTCCCTAAAAAACTTTGGATATTTCCATTAGTATTTGGTATGATCGGCGCTCTTATTGGCTTGATATTGCGCTATGCATATACTGGCGCCCTGTCAATTCCTATTAATTTTAAACATATTTTGCATGCTCACTCTCATGTGATGCTACTTGGATTTTTGTTCAATGCATTACTTGTTTTTGTATGGATAAACTTTACTAAAAATCTGGATAAAATTTCATACCGGTATTTTCTTGCCATGCAGATTTGTATGGCTGCAATGGTAGTTGCATTTATTTTCCAGGGTTATGCTTTTTATTCAATTCTATTTTCAACTTTACATTTATGGATTAGTTATATTTTACTTGTAAGGTTGTGGAAAAGATTAGAAGGGAACAAAGAGCTCGTTTTATTGGTGAAAGTTGGAATTGTTTTCCATTTTTTATCGTCGCTTGGCCCCTATGCTCTTGGTCCTTTGATGGTATTAGAGCTGAAGAATTCACCATGGTACCAGCAAGCCGTTTTCTTTTATTTACATTTTCAGTTCCTGGGTGTTTATTTTATCTGGATGTTTGCATTGCTGGCTAAGAGAGTCAAATTGGCTATAAATAAGAGTGTCGTTATTTGTATATCGACTTCTCTTGTTTTATTATATGCTCATACACTTGATTATAGTTTTGATCATTGGGCTATTCAATTGTTTGGAGGTATAGGGTCAGCTATGTTATTTGTACTTCTGCTTAAGTTTAGAACCCCTTTTAATTCTCAGACAAAAAAATTACGAAATATTTATTATGTGCTTATTACTGTTGCGTTGATTAATATAGCAGGTACAATTCCATGGGTAGCAGAACTTGTGATCCATAACAGATTTATTTTAATTGCCTGGTTACACTTTTTGTTTTTAGGTTTATATGTGCCTTTTATTTGGGCATATGCTGGAGAAAAGATCCATATTAGTTTATGGATCATCTATTTATTATCTGTATTTATTACTGAATTTGTTTTGGTCTTCCAAAACCTGTTTGTAAAATGGATATCTATTTCTACAATGGATATTTTGTTTTACGCATATTTGCTTTTATTCATTAGTTTAAGTGCCATTCATATCATTCTGATGAATAGTTCTACTGATAATAAATCATTAAGCAGAGCCTGAACGATGGATCTTTAATACTTGTCAATCTTTTATTTAGAAAGGAGTTAAAGAGTGGATGACAATGATTTTCTCCATAAATTTAAATCGGTAACTATTTATTTTTTACTTTAAAAAGGAGAGATATTTTCAATATTTTTTTGTAACAATTGTGACTCTTTTTGTATTTTCGCCGACTAACTAAAAAAACTCCTGTATGAGGATAATTATTTTTTTGTTTTTTGTTTTGCTGAGTTTTACTTATGCATTTTCACAAGAAGATAAAACAGAGAAATTAGATGAAATAATTCTGTCTTCCAATAGAATAGAAGTATCATTTTCTGAAAATTCTAGAACTATACAGGTTATCACAAATACTGATATTCAGAATAGTACTGCTAATACTGTTGCTGATCTGTTACAGCAATTTACAGGTGTGGATATTAGAAGAAGAGGTGTTGATGGTATGCAATCTGATCTGTACATTCGGGGAGGGAGTTTTGAGCAGACCCTGGTGTTGATAGATGGCATAAAAACTGAAAATCCCCAAACGGGTCATCATACCATGAACATGATGATTCCAATAGAAAATATTGAAAGAATTGAAATTATAAAAGGTCCGGCTGCCAGAATTTACGGTCAGAATGCATTTACCGGGGCTATCAATATTGTTACTAAAAAGAATGTAAAAACGCAGTTAAAAGGAGAACTTTCCTATGGATCTTACCATACCGGAAGTGTTGCTGTGACCGGTGGATTAAATTTAAAAAATTCAGCACATTTTGTACATGTTTCCAGAAATTCTTCAGAAGGATATCGTTATAATACAGATTTTGTAAATAATAATATTTTTATAAAAAGTAAATTCAATACTTCTTCAACACCGATTGATATAATTGCAACTTTTATGGATAGAAAGTTTGGTGCAAATGGATTTTATGCCAGTCCAAAAGCAAAGGATCAATACGAAGAAACACAATCGAGTTTAATAGGTGTCTCAACTAATTTAATTAAGAATGATTTTATTTTTAAGCCAAAACTTTACTGGAAACGAGGGCAGGATATGTATGAATTTATACGAGGAAAACCAGAGATCTACAGAAATTTACATATCACAAATAAAATAGGAGGGGAGTTCAATACGACCTATAATTCCAAAATTGGTATTACCGGATTTGGTGTTGATATTGCTCGGGTTTTTATTTCAAGCAATAATTTAGGAGATCATGAAAGAACGATGATCACTGGATTTTTAGAGCATAGATTTCAATTGTTCGATCATAAATTTGATATGACACCGGGTGTTGCACTTACTTATTATTCCGACTTTGATTTTCAAGCATTTCCAGGGATTGATCTGGGCTATCAGTTCAACGATAAGTTTAAGATCTATGGAAATATGGGGTATACTTATAGAATTCCTACTTATACAGATTTGTATTATAGCAGTCCTACAACAATTGGAAATGAGAACCTTAAGCCGGAAGAAGCTTTATCAGAAGAAATAGGAGGGAAGTTTACTGCTGATAGTTTTACAGTGAATGCTGCTTTGTTTTACAGAGATTCTAAGGATTTGATAGATTATGTAAAAGAAAGAGAAGAAGATAAATGGAAAGCTGAAAATTTAGCGCAGGTTACTACAAAGGGTTTTGAAACAGAAGTGCAATACAGATTTTGGACTGCAAGTTTTCAGCAAAAATTAAATATAGGTTATACATTTTTAGAGGAGGATATAATGGATCAGGATGTGTCATTTTCAAGGTATTCTTTAAACTCTATAAAGCACCAGTTTACTGCAAATTTTGATTCTCAATTTTTAAAATATTTAAGACAAAACTTAGCTTTTAGATTTGTTGAAAGACCAGATGGCACGAGCTATACTGTGGTTGATTTCAAGTTAACTGCGATGTATAAAGAATTAGAGTTATCTGGTATGTTTAATAATATTTTTAATACAGAATATACCGAAACCAATCTGGTGCCTATGCCAAAAAGTAATGTGCTTTTTATTTTGAAATATACTTTTAAATAACTGAGTTTTATTTAGAATTTAATCTTTTGAATTGTTTTATGAATTTTTCCTATTTCCTGAGTTGCAGCACTGCCATACCAGGGATGAAGTTCCATGATCAATCCGCCAGATTTGATCAGAGGATCTGTTTCTGTAAGTTTTTTGGCTTCTTCAATAGTTTCTACATTGAAAATATAAATTCCTCTAATTTCTCCGTTATCTAAAAAAGGTCCGGCAAGAACCAGGTAATCGTCTTCTGCCATTTTTTCAATATTATTCATATGTGCTTTCTGTAATTTTGATCTTGTGATAGAATCCTGACTTCTGTTTAGACCTTTTTTTTAAAAATACCATCACATATTTTTTCATTCCATAATCATCTGCTTTGAGCTCTATTTTGCAAGTGTTAAAATTAGTATTGTTGATCAATTACAAAAAAAAACCGTTCCAAATTTGATTTGAAACGGTTTTAAATTCATTAAAAATGTTTACCTAAATTCCTTTTAGAGAATTAGGGGCTTACATCATGCCAGGCATTCCACCACCACCCATTGGAGGCATAGCAGGTGGATTTTCTTCTTTGATATCAACCAAAGCACATTCGGTTGTCAAGATCATTCCGGCAACGGAAGCGGCATTTTCCAATGCAATTCGCGTCACTTTTGTTGGGTCAATAATTCCGGCTTTAAGCATATGTACATACTCACCGGTTTTGGCATTATAACCAAAATCTTTTTCACCTTCCATTATTTTTGAAACAACAACAGATCCTTCTGCGCCAGCATTTTCAGCAATTTGACGTAATGGTTCTTCAATAGCTCTTGCAACGATTTTCACACCAGTTGTCTGATCAAGATTATCTGTTTTAATTTTTTCTAATTTATCTTTTGCTCTTACAAAAGCTACACCACCACCAGGAATAATTCCTTCTTCAACAGCAGCTCTTGTAGCATGTAAAGCATCTTCTACCCTGTCTTTTTTCTCTTTCATTTCCACTTCACTTGCCGCACCAACATATAAAACAGCAACACCACCAGCTAATTTAGCTAAACGCTCTTGAAGTTTTTCTTTGTCGTAGTCAGAAGTTGTAGTTTCAATTTGTGATTTGATCTGATTTACTCTTCCTTTGATATTCTTTGCATCTCCAGATCCGTTAACAACTACTGTATTGTCTTTGTCAATAGTGACTCTTTCAGCAACACCTAACATTTCAATCGTAGCATTTTCAAGAGTGAAACCTCTTTCTTCTGCGATCACTGTACCACCTGTTAAAATTGCAAGATCTTCTAACATTGCTTTTCTTCTGTCACCAAATCCTGGAGCTTTTACTGCAGCAATTTTTAATGATCCACGTAATTTATTAACTACTAATGTAGCTAATGCTTCACCATCAATATCTTCAGCAATAATTAAAAGTGGTTTTCCTGTTTGGGCAACCGGCTCTAAAATTGGTAAAAGATCTTTCATTGTTGATATTTTTTTATCGTACAATAAAATGTATGGAGATTCGAGATCAGAGATCATTTTTTCAGAATCAGTTACAAAATACGGAGATAAATAACCTCTGTCAAATTGCATTCCTTCAACTATATCCACGTAAGTGTCAGTTCCTTTTGCCTCTTCTACAGTAATAACTCCTTCCTTACCAACTTTATTAAATGCTTTTGCAATTAAATCACCTACTGAATAGTCATTATTAGCAGAGATAGAAGCAATTTGTTTGATCTTATCCAGTTTGCTACCAACCACTTGTGACTGATTTGCAAGATCTTCAATAATAGTTTCAACTGCTTTGTCAATTCCTTGTTTTAGATCAAGTGGGTTTGCACCTGCAGCAACATTTTTTAATCCTTCTTTTACAATAGCCTGCGCAAGAACAGTTGCAGTAGTTGTACCATCACCTGCAAGGTCGTTGGTTTTTGAAGCAACTTCTTTTACCATTTGTGCACCCATATTCTCAAGTGGGTCTTCCAGCTCAATTTCTCTTGCAACAGTTACACCATCTTTTGTAATTTGGGGTCCGCCAAAAGCTTTCCCTATTACTACATTTCTTCCTTTTGGACCTAGAGTTACTTTAACAGCATTTGCCAAAGCATCTACACCACGTTTTAATCCATCACGGGATTCAATATCAAAAATTATATCTTTTGCCATTTTGTTTTATGTTTTTTTATCCTAAGATTTATAAAATTAGAATAGGTTGATAATCAATTTATTAAAAATTAAAGGATAGCGAGAATGTCACTTTCTCTCATGATTAGATACTCACCGCCATCTAATTTCAATTCTGTTCCTGCATATTTACCATAGAGTACAGTATCTCCAATTTTTACAGTAGTAGGTTCGTCTTTTGTTCCTTTACCAACAGCAACGACTTCTCCTTGTTGTGGTTTCTCTTTTGCAGAATCAGGAATATAAAGACCCGATGCTGTTTGCGTTTCTGCTTCTAAAGGTTTTATAACCACTCTGTCTGATAAAGGTTGAATACTTAATTTACTCATTATATAAATTTTTTAGTTATTTATTATTTTCATTTACATGATGCAATAATATTGCCAATTTTTAAAAACTGACAAATAACATATATATGTAAAAAAAAATGCCAACGTGTCATCACGTTGGCATTTTTTTAATTGTATTTTGTAGATACTACTTAGAACTATCTATAATTTTGTCAGTATTTAAGATGGCAGGAGCTTCTAAAGCTTCTCTGTCATTTATAATTTTTTCAGTTGCAGATTTCATATCAACAGTATTGTTTCTTGGAATAGCAAAATTAGATAGCAAGATCAATGCAAAAAGCACAGTTGCTAATGTCCAGGTACTTTTATCTAAAAAGTTGGTTGTATTTTGAACGCCTCCAATATTGGAAGAACTTCCTCCTCCGCCCAATGAAGATGATAAACCACCTCCTTTTGGGTTTTGCACCATGATCACTAAAATAAGTAAAACCGATACAATGATAATCAATACTAAAAATAAAAAGTACGACATAATCTATTTATTTTGAATTTTTTTTATTGCTTTAATTTGGTTTGCAAAGAAACTACTTTTTTCTGGATATTTCAAACTTAAAATGGTAAAAGCCGTGATTGCTTTTTTGTACTTTTTTTGTTCCAGATAAACATGTGCTAAAGTCTCTGTCATTAAGTTCTCATTTTCTAATATGCTCTCTTTTGAAATGTCATCATTATTATCTGACACAGAAGGACTTAACTTCTTATTAAAAGCAATGAATTTATCGATCATATCAAAATTACTCTTACCGGATTCCAATGATTTTTCATTGGTTTTTTTAGGAGAACCATCCGTTAGATCTTTGTTTTTTTTTCTTGAAACAGGCTTTGCAGTAGTTATTTTAAGCCATTGATTAAATGAATATGTTTCATGAACGTCAAATTGTAATGGCTTTCCTATAGGTAATTCATCAGTTTTGTGTTTTGACTGAGAAAGATCTTTGACCTTAGCTTTATCCTGTGGCTCATTTTTTACAATTTTAAGGTCTTTTATTTTGATGTCACTAGCATCTTTGTTTTCAATAAAAATATATTCATTTGATGAAATATAGTTGAACAGAACGGTTCTGTCAGTTGTATAAGCTGCTGTTTTTTTTAAAGCATTGTTATATTTAAAGCTATTTTGATTTTTTAATCCGTTTAGATATAAAAAATGAGCAGCCTGAAAATATGGATATTCTGATAAGATTCCTTCCAGTTGAATAGTTTGGTCCAACGTAATTTTACCCGGCTTTTGAATACAATCTGTAAATTCAATTAAGTTCATGCTTTCTCTTACCACTTCGCAACCGAAGCATTAAATATATCCTGCGTTAATCTTTCGAAAATTTCATTATAAGCTTCTTCAAGAACACTTCCTGTTAATTGTAAACTTCCGCCGTAATCACTGTAAAATGAAAAGGTTTGCTCAAAATTATCTTCTTCTATTAATCTGTTGTAAAATCTAACTCTTACTGCAATTGTTAGCCTGTTTTGAGCAGCTTTTTGATCAGCGGTTGCTGCAATAGGTGTGATTCTGTATTGGGTGATCTCACCTTCAAAATGGAGGTCACCTCCAGAGTTGGTTAGATTTAAGTTGGTTTGTCTTAAAAACAGATCCTGTAAAGCAATTGTAAACTTCTGACTTAAACTAGGTTCAACTAATCTTGCATTATTTGGAAAATAGTCAATTTGAATTGTCTTAGCATCTCCGGTACTACCTCCTGTAAAGGAATAAACACCACAACTTTGTGTAAAAAACAATGCAATTAAAGTAGATAAATATATGTATTTTTTCATTTTCAAACTGATAGTTGATGCTAATAATGTTCTTAAGAACAGCTAACGAATAAACGAATAATCATTTGTATTTACAAATTATATTGATTTATTTTTCTGTATAGTGTCCGCTCTGAAATCCCTAACTCTTTTGCCGCTAATTTTCGTTTACCTTTATTTCGTTCAAGAGCATATTTGATCATTTCAAATTCTTTTTCCTGAAGGGATATGGTTTCCTCAATGGTTTCAGCATCATCATAGGTGTTTATCTTTGTGTCTTCCTGATAGTCTTTTTGTTGTGGATTTGAAATGATCTCTAAAGTATTGCCTGGATCTTCATTCTCTTTACCATAAATTTTATCAATAAGGTACTGGGTATCTTCTTTTTGTGTTTCTCCTTTTTTGTCTTTGATCAATTCTTGTGTTAATTTTTTTAGATCGGTAATATCATTACGCATATCAAACAAGACCTTGTACAGGATCTCACGTTCATTAGTGAAATCACTTTTTGAGTCTGTATCTGCTATAACTGCCGGTAAATTAGCACTGTAATCCGGCAGATAGGATTGTAAAATGGCATTGGTGATATTTCGTGCTTGTTCAATTACCGATATTTGTTCGGTTATATTTTTTAATTGCCTGATATTTCCTTTCCAGGGATATGAAATTAGTGTATTTACAGCAGATTCATCTAACCGAATGGTTGGCATTTTATATTTTTGAGCAAAATCAGAAGCGAATTTTCTAAATAATAAATGTATGTCCTCTTCACGATCTCTTAAAGGTGGCAGATGAATTTCAACAGTGCTCAAACGATAATAAAGATCTTCTCTGAATTTACCTTTTTGGATAGCCTCCATCATGTTGATATTGGTTGCGGCTACAATTCTTACATCGGTCTTTTGCACCTTTGATGAGCCAACTTTTAAGAACTCACCATTTTCCAAAACACGAAGCAATCTCACTTGTGTGGTTAAAGGTAATTCTCCAACTTCATCTAAAAAAATGGTTCCTCCATCAGTAACTTCAAAATAACCACTTCTGGTTTGTGTAGCACCTGTAAACGATCCTTTTTCATGACCAAAAAGTTCACTGTCAATGGTTCCTTCAGGTATTGCTCCACAGTTTACAGCAATATATTTTGCATGTTTCCTATGAGATAATCCATGAATGATCTTAGGAATAACCTCTTTACCAACACCACTTTCTCCTGAAACCAAAACCGATATGTCAGTTGGAGCAACCCTTACGGCCTTTTGTAAAGCAAGATTTAACTGGTTGTTGTTTCCTATAATTCCAAATCGTTGTTTTATGTTTTGTAGATGTTCCAAAGTAATAATTTTAAGGTTTTTTTTGTTTAAAAACAGATCACTTATTTTTTGTTACACTCTTGACCCAATTAAGGTAGCCGAGGTGCAATCTTCAATTTTTACCATGACCAGATCTCCAATATTTTCATTTCCTTTTGGAAAAACAGCAACTGCATTTTGAGAGTTTCTTCCCATCCATTGAGCATCTGATTTTTTTGAATTACCTTCGATCAAAATTTCAACAGTCTTACCAATAAATTGTTGCATACGGTATAAACCATGTTGTTGCTGTAGATTAATGATTTCCGATAATCTTCGTTTTTTTATTTCTAAAGGAACATCGTCTTCCATTCTTTTTTCTGCAGGGGTGCCAGGTCTTTCGGAATAAGCAAACATAAATCCAAAGTCATATTTTACATATTCCATAAGTGAAAGAGTATCTTTATGGTCTTCTTCTGTTTCTCCACAAAAACCTGCAATCATATCCTGTGAAATAGCACAATCAGGTAAAATATCATTAATTTTATCAATTAACTCCATATACTCTTCACGAGTATGCTGACGGTTCATTCTTTCCAACATTCTACTGCTTCCGGTTTGAACCGGAAGATGAATATATTTACAAATATTATCATATTTTGCCATACTGTATAAAACATCAATACTCATATCCTGTGGATTGGAAGTGGCAAATCTAATTCGCATTTTTGGTAGTATTTCAGCCACCATTTCAAGTAGTTGAGCAAAATCAATGGCGGTTGCCTGAGCTATTTCTGAAGCGTTTTTCAGATCTTTTTTCAAACCACCACCATACCATAAATAAGAGTCCACATTTTGTCCGAGAAGTGTAATTTCTTTATAGCCTTTATCCCAAAGATCCTGTGCTTCTTTAATGATACTCTGAGGGTCTCTCGATCTCTCCCGACCTCTTGTAAAAGGAACTACACAAAAAGTACACATATTATCACATCCTCGTGTGATAGAAATAAATGCTGAAACGCCATTTGTATTTAGCCTTACCGGAGAAACATCTCCATAAGTTTCTTCTTTTGAGAGGATTACATTAATGGCATCTTTACCACTTTCTACTTCTTTAACAAGATTTGGCAGGTCACGATAGGCATCCGGACCAACAACCAGATCCACCATTTTTTCCTCCTCTAAAAATTTGGTTTTTAATCGTTCGGCCATACAGCCCAACACACCAATTTTCATATTGGGATTTATCCTTTTTACCCGGTTGTATTTTTGTAATCTTTTTCTAATGGTTTGTTCTGCTTTTTCGCGAATAGAGCAGGTGTTTACCAAAACCAGATCCGCATCTTCTAAATGTGGTGTGGTGTTAAATCCCTCATCTGCTAAAATGGAAGCAACGATCTCACTGTCATTCAAATTCATCTGACAGCCATATGATTCTATAAATAACAATTTAGAATTGCCATTTTTCTGTTCTGTTATCAATGCCTGTCCTTGTTTTTTTTCTTCTATTATATTTTCGCTGGCCATAAATTTTATTTGGTTGGCAAAGATACAACCAAAATCTATATTATATGACAAATTGTCACCTTAAATTTAGTACAACCTTTTTGTAAACGAAGTATCTTTAATAATACTAAGAGTTTATAAATAGAAATAGTTATGAAAGTAAAAATATTATTAGCTTTAACAATGTTGTTTTTTATGTTGCAATCTTGTAATGATGAGATCGATGGTGAATTTGTTATGGTTAATGTTGCTACACCAAAGTACATGACCAAAGAGGCTTTAAGGTCTTCAGTTGAAATTACGTTGCCATTGCCAATTATTGAATCAGGAAAAATATATGTGTATAAGGATTTGGTTTTAGTTAATGATATTGAAAATGGCATACATATCATTGATAATTCAAATCCTGAAAGTCCGAAAAAAGTGGCTTGCATTAAAATGGAGGCAAATAATGATATGGAGATCAAAGGTGATTATTTGTATGTGGATAGTTTAATGGATTTAGTAATTTTTGATATTTCAAATATCCATGATATCAAAGAAGTTACCAGGCTAAAAGATGTTTTTCCTGCTTATGTAGTGATGCCTTTTATGGATGATTTGGTTTATGATTATACAAATCATACACAAAATGCCAATGAAATTATAGTCGGCTGGAAGGTTACGCAAGAAAAAAGGAGCATGGAAGAAATTGAAAATTTGAATACAAGATTTATGGACGTTGTCGCTTTTGCTGAGTCAAATGCTTCTGTAGGACAAGGAGGATCTTTAGCGAAATTTAAAATTGTTGATGATTATTTGTATGCAGTAGATAGCCATAATATAAATATATTTAATATTGAAAAGCTTACAAATCCTCAGCAGTCAAGTTCTATTTTTGCAGGATTTGATATAGAAACTATTTTTAACAAAGGAAATTATTTATTTCTGGGAAGCATGAGAGGCATGTATATATATGATATTGAATCGCCTGCAACTCCGCAACTTGTATCTGAATTTCAACACGGAACAGCATGTGATCCTGTGGTTGTAGATGATGAGTATGCTTATATAACTTTAAGAGCAGGAAATTCATGCGGAGCATTAGATAGCAGTCTTCAAATTGTTGATATAACTGATTTGTACAATCCTAAGCTTAAAAAGTCATACGCTATGGATAATCCCTATGGTTTAGGGATAAAGAATAATTTACTTTTTATTTGTGATGGAAATTCAGGATTGAAAGTGTATGACAAGACCAATGTAGAAGATCTACAATTGGTTGATCACTTTAAAGATATAAATACTTTTGATGTTATTCCCTTGGAAGATCATTTGTTTATGATTGGTGAGGAAGTGCTGTATCAATACACATATTCGGATGGAGGAATAAACTTATTAAGTCAGTTTTCTTTAAATTAAAATCTTAAAACTTCTTTAAAAAACCACTCCAAAAAGGGTGGTTTTTCTTTTTAATAATAAACTAATTGAGTGCATTTAAAAAATTCTATATACTTTTGCAATCTCAAAAAAATATTTTTATTCATAATATGAGTCTGTTATTTATTTAAATATTGAATTAAATAAAAAGAAAAAATGGCGAAGAATTTAGTAATTGTAGAGTCACCGGCAAAAGCAAAAACCATTGAGAAATTTTTAGGAAAAGATTTTGTGGTAGAATCTAGTTTTGGTCATATAGCTGATTTACCATCCAAAGAATTAGGAGTTAATGTAGACGGAGATTTTAAACCAAATTACAGTGTTTCTGCAGATAAAAAAGCAGTTGTAAAAAAATTAAAATCTTTAGCAAAAAAAGCTGATACGGTTTGGTTAGCAAGTGATGAGGATCGTGAGGGAGAAGCAATTGCATGGCATTTGTATGAACAACTAAAATTAACTGATGATAAAACAAAAAGAATTGTTTTTCATGAGATCACCAAAAAAGCTATCTTAAAAGCTGTTGAAAGCCCAAGAAGTATTGATTATAACCTTGTAAATGCACAACAAGCCAGAAGGGTGTTAGATAGATTGGTGGGTTATGAATTATCACCGGTTCTTTGGAGAAAAGTAAAAAGCGGATTATCGGCTGGTAGAGTGCAATCCGTTGCTGTAAGATTGATCGTAGAGCGAGAACGTGAAATAGAAAAATTCAATGCAGTTGCATCTTACAGAGTTGTAGCTGAGTTTATCAATAGCAATGGTAAAAGATTCAAGGCTAAATTGCCTAGGAATTTTGAAACGAAAAAGGAAGCGGAAGTATTTTTGAATTCCTGTATTTCTGCTGAATTTAAAGTAGACGACCTAACAACCAAGCCAGCAAAAAAAACACCTGCAGCACCATTTACAACTTCTACTTTACAACAGGAAGCTTCAAGAAAATTATATTTTCCAGTTGGAAAAACAATGGTTGTTGCACAAAGATTATATGAAGCAGGGTTGATAACTTACATGAGAACAGATAGTGTAAATCTATCCAATGATGCAAAAAATGCAGCACAGGAAGAAATTACAACATCGTATGGAAGCACATATAGCAACCCTAGGAATTTTGTAACAAAATCAAAAGGAGCTCAGGAAGCGCACGAAGCCATTCGTCCTACAAATATGAGTACCCGAACAGTTCATGTGGAGAATGATCAGGCAAGATTGTATGATCTTATCTGGAAAAGAACCATTGCATCACAAATGAGTGATGCCCAATTGGAAAGAACAAATGTAAAAATCACCAATGATAAAAATCAAAAGGTTTTTACTGCCAATGGTGAGGTAATAACATTTGAAGGTTTTTTAAAGGTTTATTTAGAAGGTACAGATAATGATGAGGAAGAGCAGGAAGGTATGTTGCCAAAATTGAGCGTAAATGAAATTCTACATAACAATTTTATCACAGCTACCGAAAGGTACACCAAAGCTCCGTATCGTTTTACAGAAGCTTCTTTAGTGAAGCAATTAGAGGAATTGGGAATAGGAAGACCATCCACTTATGCTCCGACTATATCTACTATCCAAAGACGAGAATATGTTACCAAAGGGGCTGTTGAAGGGAAGGAAAGGGCCTATACGCAGATAAGACTTGAAAATGATAATGTAGTTACCAATAGTTTGACTGAAAAGGTTGGAGCTGATAAGGGTAAATTAATTCCAACGGATATTGGTAAAATTGTAAATGACTTTTTAGTTGCTAATTTTTCAAATGTTTTAGATTTTAGTTTTACTGCCAGAGTAGAGAAGGAGTTTGATGATATTGCAGAAGGAAAAGGACACTGGATCGAGATGATCAAAGAGTTCTATACTGAATTTCATTTAAAAGTGGAAGATGTTAAAGAAAATGCAGAGAGAGCTAAAGGAGAAAGAATTTTAGGAGTAGATCCTGTATCAGGTAAAAATGTTTATGCAAGATTGGGCAGATTTGGTGCGATGGTTCAAATTGGTGAAGCAACAGATGAAGAAAAACCTAAGTTTGCCAGTTTGCAGGGAGAACAGACTTTAGGAAATATTACTTATGAAGAAGCGATGGATCTTTTCCAATTGCCAAAAACATTGGGACAATATGAAGATGTTGATGTGATAGTTTCAAGTGGTAGGTTTGGCCCATATATAAGATTTGATAAGATGTTCGTTTCCTTGTCAAAAGGAGAAAATCCATTGTCAGTTGATATGGATAGGGCAATTGAGTTAATAGAAGCAAAAAGAGAAGCTGATGCTCCTATTGCCGAATATGAAAATTTACCAGTTCAAAAGGGTGTTGGAAGGTTTGGTCCGTTTATCAAGTGGAACAATATGTTTATCAATGTAAATCGAAAATATGATTTTGATAATTTGAGTTATGAAGATATTGTTGAGCTGATCGAAACGAAAAAACAAAAGGAGATCGATAAAGTTGTTCATAACTGGGAAGAAGAAGGAATTAGAGTAGAAAAAGCCAGATGGGGAAGACATAATGTTTTACAGGGAAAAGTAAAAATTGAGATTCCTAAAACGATTGATGCCCCGGCATTGACTCTGGAGGAAGTGAAGGATATCATTGCCAAAAATGCTCCTAAAAAGAAAGTAACCAGAAAAAAAGCAGTTAGAAAAAAGAAAAAATAACATTCATTATTCTATCTGAATTAGATAAATCAGTCTATATCAATCCTCAATATTTTATTTTGGGGATTTTTTTTATATATTAAAATCGCAAGTTTTATAAAGTTTTTAACTTTTAGAAAGAAGAAAAATATGTAAATTGCGGTACAAACAAATCTAAGAATTGTCATATTAATATGAGTTTAAGTTTTCTATTACCGGTAGAAGAAATTGCTGTTGCGCATACTACTTTGCTTTCCGATCTGATTCTGGGAAAAAACATTGATAAACACACAAAACAAAATGGAATTCCCGATTTAGATAATGTGCAAATTGCAATTATTGGAGTTTTGGAAGGAAGAAATGCAGTTGATAATGTGGGTACAGGAAAAGGATTAGAGAATATTCGAAAATACTTGTACCAAATGTTTCCGGGAAACTGGCATTCTAACATTGTTGACTTGGGAAATATTCCACAGGGAAATGATGTAGAAGATACTTTTTTTGTTGTGCAGGAAATAATATCTTTATTATTGAAAAAAGAAATTACACCTATTATCATAGGTGGTAGTCAGGACATTACCTATGCAAATTATAGAGGATATGATAGCATGGAGAGTCCTGTAAATATGGTTGTTGTTGATAATAAATTTGATTTGGGTGAAATGGAGCAATCCATCACTTCTGAAAATTATCTGCACAAGATTGTAATGGAAAAGCCAAACAATCTGTTGAACTATAGCAATATTGGATTTCAGACATTTTTCAATTCACAGGAAGAAATTGATTTGTTGGAAAAGCTGTATTTTGATTCTTATAGGTTAGGGCAGGTGACAAGTAATCTTTCTATGGTAGAGCCAATTATTCGTGATGCGGATATTGTTAGTATTGATATTGGTGCAATTAGAAGTAGTGATGCACCAGCAAATAACAATGCGGTACCTAATGGATTTTATGGAGAAGAAATTTGCAGTATAGCCAGATATGCCGGAATTAGCAGAAAAGTTTCCTCTTTTGGGATATATGAGTTCAATGTAAAGTTTGATAGTAGGGATCAAACGGCACATTTAATTGCCCAAATGATCTGGTATTTTTTGGAAGGATTTAATTTAAGAATAAAAGAATATCCTTTCGAATCGAAAAAGAATTATAAAAAATATATTGTATTAGTTGAAGATGAAATTATTAACTTTTATAAGAGTGACAAAAGTGAAAGATGGTGGATGGAGATTACCCTGCCTAGTAATAAAAATAAGAATTCCACGTTAATACCATGTACCTATCAAGATTACCTGACAGCAAATAATCAGGTATTTCCAGAAAGGTGGTTAAAAAACTTTAGAAAATTAAATTAGAATACACTAAAGAAGTTTTTTTAACGTTCTTAGGGAACAAAGTATTTTTTTTAAGATTGGTTTATGTTTTTTTACGTCCAATCTTTTCAGTAAAGTAAATTATTTAAAAATAACAATTGCCGAGTTTTATTAGAAAAGTAAAAATTATGAAAAAGTTAACCTTAGTTGCATTAATTATCACAGTTGCCTTATTCACCAGTTGTAAATCTGGTAGTGATAGAGGACAATTAGTAAGTGCGAAAACAAACAAAAAATTCTTTCCCGAAAAACCTTATGGTATGGTTTTGATTCCGGGAGGTGCTTTTACAATGGGTAAAGCCGATGAAGATGTTGCCGGTTCGTTTAGTGCTCCAACACGTACTGTAACAGTTACACCTTATTATATGGATGAAACAGAGATCACCAATGGTGAATACAGAAGTTTTGTTTATAGAGTAAGAGACTCCATATTAAGAACTAAGTTGGCAATGCTGGCCGAAGAAGCAAATATGGGAGGTGGAGAAGCCATTGAGCAAAAGAAAGGTGATGCCAGTGGGATTTCTAAATATGCTTTTACTGAACAGG
Organism: Flavobacteriaceae bacterium; assembly: GCA_029939235.1. Lineage (GTDB taxonomy): Bacteria > Bacteroidota > Bacteroidia > Flavobacteriales > Flavobacteriaceae > Lutimonas. Next base: position 13,432 of record JAOZTG010000007.1, on the reverse strand, counting down.
ATAGTACCGATAATGCATATTATAAATATATGATGGATAACTATGGTAGTCTGGGTGATATCAATTCGCCAACAGAAGGCCGTTATTTAAACTGGGATGTGGATCTTGTATGGGATACTAATGATTTTCCTGATGAATATTATGCAGAAGCAATGGATAGCATGTATCTTCCAATTGAAGAATCAATGGGTAGAAAAAGAAAAATTGATACCAAAAAACTGATTTACACTTATTTAACTTTTGACAGAGAAAAAGCGGTTAAATACAACGGATCAGCAAAAGATCTATTGAAAAAAGTAGAAGTTGCTGTGTATCCTGATACTGCTGTGTGGATCAAAGACTTTAATTACTCTTATAATGATCCTATGCATCAAGATTATTTTTGGCACCAGGCTTATAATGATTATCCGGTAGTTGGAGTATCATGGCCTCAGGCAAAAGCTTTTTGCGATTACCGAACCGATAAACGTAATAATTATTTGGCAACTAGAAAGAAAGGATCAGGTAGAGAGCCAAGTTTTAGATTACCAACTGAAGCAGAATGGGAATATGCAGCCCGTGGAGGTTTGGAATATGCTAAATATCCTTGGGGAGGACCTTATACCACAACAGACAGAGGTTGTTTCTTAGCAAACTTTAAGCCGGAAAGAGGTAATTATGCAGCAGACGGCGCATTGTATACAGTAGAAGCAAAATCATATAATGCAAATGATTACGGACTATATAATATGTCTGGAAATGTTGCAGAGTGGACCAATACAGCTTATAATCCATCATCTTATTACTTAGGATCAACAATCAACCCTAATGTTGAAGATAATACGAATCAACGTAAAGTAATTCGAGGAGGATCATGGAAAGATGTGGCATACTTTTTAGAAGTAGGTACACGTGACTATGAATATGGTGATTCAGCCAGAAGTTATATCGGCTTTAGAACTGTTCAGGATTATATGGGAACAAAAATGAAAGAAAAAAATAAATAAAAAATAATAATCTTATTACTTAATTAACCAATAATAATTTAAAAATATCTAACAATTATGGCACAATCACACGCAAAGAAAAAAATGTTCAACATGGCTTATGGTCTTGGGGCAGCAGTAGTAATTTTAGGGGCGCTTTTTAAGATCGCGCATTACCCGGGAGGTACAATTATGTTAACCATAGGTATGGTAGTTGAAGCAGCAGTTTTTGCACTATCTGCATTTGAACCGGTTGATGATGACCTGGATTGGGCAAAAGTTTACCCTGAACTTGCAGGTGGTGAAGCAAATGAATTACAAGAAACTCAGGATGCTGAAGGGTTGTTGTCTCAAAAATTAGATGAGATGCTGGCAAATGCTAATTTAGATGCTGAAAAAATGGACAGACTTGCTACCGGCATACAAAGTTTTGCAGGTGCAGCTGAAAACATAGCTCCGGCAGCAGATTCAATTACAGCATCAACGCGTTATAGTGAACAATTATCAATTGCTGCAATTGAATTGGAATCATTAAACAGTATGTATATGATTCAAAAAGAGAATGCACAACGTCAGGCAGATCTTAATAATGAAACTATAGAAAATGCAGAGCATTTAAAAGAACAAATGGAATCTTTGGCAACCAACTTATCTTCATTGAATGGAGTTTATGGCGGAATGTTATCTGCAATGTCAAATACTAATTCTTAATTAGTTGTTAATTTAACAAAGTCAATTTAACCCTAAAAAAAACTATTAAGAATGGCAGGAGGTAAGCAAACACCAAGGCAAAAAATGATTAACTTGATGTATTTAATTTTTATTGCGATGCTAGCAATGAATATGTCAAAAGAAGTTTTACAGGCCTTTGGACTAATGGACGAAAAGTTAGCGGTTTCAAATGAAGCTGCAGAAAAAAGAAATAAAGGAGCATATGATGATCTGGCTTTAAAAGCAGTAGAGCAAAAAGAAAAATATGGTGATGAAAAAGTAAAAGCTGAAAAAATTCAAAAATTATCAGATGATTTTTACAACTATATTGAAACTATGAAAAATGATATGAAAGCTACTGTGGATGATCCTACGGATTATGAAACAATGGATTCAGGTAATTTTTTAGATGATAAATTCTTTAAGGGTGATGATGGGATATACAAGGAAGAAGGACAGGAGTTTTTAGATAATATGAATAATTACAGTGCCCAAATATCAACAATTCTTGGGAGTGAATTTAAGAATATTGGTGAAGGTGCAAAAGCAAGGTTTTCTACAGAGAAAGTAACAAATAGAGAAGGGAAAGAGATCTTTTGGTTAGATTATAATTATAAAGGATTTCCTCTTGTTGCTTCTTTAACGAAACTTACGCAGATCCAGAATGATATCAAAACAACTGAATCAGAAATTTTATCATCTATGTTACAAGGTCAGTTAACCAGTGATGTATCTATGAACAATTATAATGCAATTTTAATTCCAAACACGCCAGCAACTTTACAAGGTGAAAATTTTAAAGGAAAAATTGTTTTAGGTAGATATGATGGATCTTTAAAGCCAACCAAGGTAATTGTAAATGGTAAAGTGATTACTAACATTAAGGATGGTGGAGCTGTTTTAGATTTCCCTGCAGGTAACGTTGGTGAGAATACGATCAAAGGTAAATTTATCTTTATGGAAAACGGGAAACCAGTTGAAATTCCAATTGAACAATCTTATGCTGTTGTAGCAAAACCAAATAGTGCCGTGATTTCTGCTGACAAAATGAATGTTGTTTATAGAGGAGTTTCAAATCCTATGACAATTTCTGTTCCTGGTGTTGCCGATAATGTTGTACAGGGAACAGCACCTGGGTTGAAAAAAGTAAAAGGAATTGGTAAATACGTGATGAATCCCGGTAAAGGAAGAGAAGTAAAAATTGTAGTGAATGCAAAATTACCTGATGGAACTCCAATTACTTCAAGTCAAATATTTAGAATACAGGATATTCCAGCGCCGGTTGCGGCTGTAAGAGGCGAATATGGAATGATCAAGATGCCAAAAAGTACTTTGCAAAAAGCAACGATCAGTGCGATGTTACCAGACTTTGTATTTGATCTGAAAATTAAAACAAATGGCTTTAGTGTAAAAGTACCAGGTCAGCCAACTGTAATTGTAAAAGGTAATAAATTCAATGCTGCTGCAATTAGAGTTCTGAACAAGGCAAGAAGAGGTGATGTGGTTATAATTTTTGATGTAAAACAAAAATTAGTAGGAAACACAGGTTACTACTTAAAGAATGCTTCACCAGTTAATGTTGAAATAACAAATTAAACAGTAATAATTATGAAATTGAAAAGTTTAATAATAGCAGTTACAGCTTTACTATCAGTAGGATATGTAAATGCACAGGCTAACTTACTCAACGCTAAAATTCCGGAACAAGTAGGGATGAAAACGCCAGAGCAACTAGCAGCCGATAATGACAGACCTTTAGAATATGGTTATATTGATGACAGAGATATTTTATGGTCAAAAGTGGTATGGGAATATGTTGATTTGAATGAAAAGATCAATATGCCATTCTACTACCCGGTTGATACTGCGAATATTAGTTCTAACAGACGTTCTTTGTTTGATACTTTATTAAGAGGGATCAAAACAGGTGAAATTATCGATGTATATGATGATTCATATTTTGAAGATAAACTTACCCTAAAAGATATCGATGGTCGTTTGTCAAGAATTGACACTTCTGATGCAGGTTTTGAAAGACTGAATGCAGGTGAGGTGATCACTGATGAATATGTTGACAGAAGAGATTTAAGTTCTGGCGATATTGCCGGGTTTAGAATAAAAGGTGTTTGGTTTTTTGACAAACGTCAGGGTGAATTAAAATATCGCTTATTGGGTGTTGCACCGGTAGCACCGGATGTGAACTTCATCGATAACGCCGGAGGAGAAGATGAATTGATCGAGCTATTTTGGGTATGGTATCCTGGTGCCAGATATACCACCCATGATATGAAAGTTTTCAATCAAAAGAATTCTGCTTATCCATTGTCGTATGATCATCTGCTAAATGCAAGACGATTCAATGCAATCATTTACAGAGAAGAAAATATTTATGGTAACCGTGATGTTGCTGAATATATAAAAGGTAATTCACTTTTTCAGGTGTTGGAATCTGATAAATTGAAAGAAAACATTCGAGACAGAGAACTCGACATGTGGAATTACTAATAGGATTTGAGTTATTAAAAAAAGAACTTCTGCTGAAAAGCAGGAGTTTTTTTGTAGCCTAGATCTTTTTGTTTCTTTTACCATCAATGGGAAAAAGAAAGAAGAAATAA
>JAOZTG010000007.1:5804-9041 GCA_029939235.1 Flavobacteriaceae bacterium | reverse complement strand
AGCCTAGATCTTTTTGTTTCTTTTACCATCAATGGGAAAAAGAAAGAAGAAATAATATTATATTCAATTAAGATTTTTACGAATGCACGTAGATTTTATTATTGTTGGTTTAGGATTAGCAGGTGTCGCTTTCGCGGAAGAACTTAGAAAGAATGGGAAAACCTTCATAGTTTATGAAGATAATTCTCAAAATTCTTCGCTAGTAGCAGGAGGTATGTATAATCCTGTAGTTTTAAAAAGATTTACTCCGGTATGGAATGCAAAGGAACAATTAGAAATTGCACTTCCTTTTTATAAGAAACTGGAAGATAGATTTGATAAAAAATATCAGTACTCCATTGAGATCTGCCGAATTTTTAAAAGTATTGAAGAACAAAATAACTGGTTTACAAAATCTGATAATTCTTTATTGGAAGAATATATGATCCCTAAGATCATAAAGAACACAAATCAACATGTAAAAGCTCCGTTTGATTGTGGAAAGTTAAAAAATACAGGAAGGATCGATGTTAATCTATTAGCAAATGACTACAGAGAGAATCTGAGGAAATCAAAGAAAATGAGAGAAGTGGGGTTTAAATATGCGGATATTATTTTTGAAGAGGAAAGTATAGAATATCAGGATGTCAAGTCTAAACACATTGTTTTTTGTGAGGGATTTGGACTAAAGGAAAACCCTTTTTTTAATTATTTACCAATGAGAGAAGCAAAAGGTGAGCTGTTAACCATTTATTCCCCGGATCTAAAAGTAGATTATTTAATAAAATCTGCAGTGTTTATCATGCCAATTGGAAATGATCTGTACAAAGTTGGAGCTACTTTTAACTGGAAAGATAAGACCAAACTACCAACACCGGATGGAAAAAATGAATTGGAATCTAAATTAAACTCCGTTATTGATTGTGATTACAAAATTGTAGATCACGTTGCAGGAATCAGACCAACAGTATTGGATAGACGACCACTATTAGGGATCCATAAAAAACACAAACAACTTGCAATTTTAAATGGTTTGGGTACTCGTGGAGTTATGATCGCTCCTTTAATGGCAAAAAAACTTTTCCAAAACATTGAAAAAGGTGCTCAACTTGACAAGGAAATTGATATAGCAAGATTTGAATAAGGGTTGATTATTTCTTTACAATATCCTGATATTGCTTCATAAATTTAAATCGTCTATAAAAAAATAATTCATAACTGTATTCAAATCTTAGGCCGAATTGAGGTTTTAAGTTACTTTTGCAAATATAATTTTTTAAAAAATAGTGAATGCTGAATGCACATAATATAACAGTAACTTTTGCCGGGGAAGATCTGTTTTCGGGAATTACCTTTAAGTTAAATGCCGGAGATAGAATAGGATTGGTAGGTAAAAATGGAGCTGGAAAATCAACTTTATTGAAGGTTATTGCCAAAGAACAATATTATAGTGCCGGTACTTTGGCCTTTGAAAAAGATATCAGTATAGGTTATTTAAAACAAGATATTGATTTTGAAGGAGGTAAAACAGTTTTAGAAGAAGCTTATTCTGCATTTAAAGAGATCAAGAGTATTGAAGGAAAATTGGAAAAAGTAAATACTGAACTTGCAGAAAGAACGGATTATGAAAGTGAGTATTACCATGATCTTATGCATGACTTGGATGATCTGTCACATAGATATGAATTGATTGGAGGTTATAATTATCAGGGAGATACCGAAAAGATTCTGGGAGGATTAGGTTTTAAACAAGAAGATTTTAATATGTTGACGGATACATTTTCCGGAGGTTGGAGAATGAGAATTGAACTTGCAAAATTACTATTACAAAATCACGATATTTTATTGCTGGATGAACCAACAAACCATTTAGATATTGAATCAATTATTTGGTTTGAAAATTTTTTAAAAGGTTTTGCAGGTGCAATCATGCTGGTTTCGCATGATAAAATGTTTTTAGATAATGTGACCAACAGAACCATTGAAATTTCTTTAGGAAGAATATATGATTTTAAAAAGCCTTATTCTCAATATTTGTTACTTCGAAATGAGATCAAAGAAAAACAAATTCAGGCTCAAAAAAATCAGGAAAAGGAAATAAAGCATACTGAGCAGTTGATCAATAAGTTTAGGGCTAAAGCAAATAAAGCTTCTATGGCTCAGTCATTGATCAAAAAGTTAAATAAAGTAGAACGTATTGAAGTAGATGTTGAAGATAATGCTGTGATGAATGTTCGTTTCAACATGTCAGTAATGCCAGGTAAAATAGTTATTGAAGGTGAAGATTTAGCAAAAAGATATGGTGATAACCAGGTGTTAAAAAATATAGATCTTTTGATTGAACGAGGAGCAAGAATTGCATTTGTTGGTCAAAACGGGCAAGGGAAAACAACTTTGGCTAAAATGATCGTCAATGAAATTGATTTTGATGGGAGGTTAAAACTGGGTCATAATGTACAAATAGGATATTTTGCTCAAAATCAATCGGAATATTTAAATGGTGAAATAACAGTTTTGCAAACCATGGAGGATGCAGCAACTGATTCTAACAGGGTTAAAGTGAGAGATATGCTTGGAGCCTTTTTATTTAGAGGAGATGAGGTGGAGAAAAAGGTAAAGGTTCTTTCAGGAGGTGAAAGAAACAGGCTGGCCTTGTGTAAAATGATGTTGAGTCCGTTCAATGTTTTGATCATGGATGAGCCAACCAATCATTTGGACATTGTTTCAAAAAATGTATTGAAAGAAGCACTAAAGAAATTTGAAGGAACTTTAATTTTGGTTTCTCATGACAGGGATTTTTTAAAAGGATTAACCGATAAAGTATATTCTTTTAAAGACGAAAAGATAAGAGAATATTTAGGTGATATTAATTATTTTTTGGAGCAGCATGATCTGGATAGTATGCGGGAGGTGGAAATGCGTACAAAAACCAAGGAAGAAAATTCAAAATCTACTGGTGGGAAAAAGAATTTTAAAGATGCAAAGCAAAAGAAGAAATTGCAAAATAAGTTAAGTAAGATCGAATCGGAGATCTCAAAATTAGAGAATGAAATTATCAATGATGATGCTGCTTTGAGCGAAAGTTTTGAAGAACTGACTGCAAATGAAAATTTCTTTAAAAATTATCAGGCTAAAAAAGATAAAGTAGATGATCTGATGGAAGAATGGGAAGAAATTCAGTCAGAGCTGGAAAAAATATAAAAAAAATCCAACGATTGAATTTGTTGGATTTTGTATTCTATTCTAAGTTGATTTTTT
>JAOZTG010000007.1:0-5704 GCA_029939235.1 Flavobacteriaceae bacterium | reverse complement strand
TTTCTATGCCTGGAGGATAAATAGCCATGATCTTTGATACAAATTCTCTAATTCTCGCTTCCTTTTGCTCAATACTTTTTGAGTATGAAAGAACTCCGGTTCCAATTCCCTGCCAAACCAATTCTTTTTTTCTTGTATCGATCAGGTCAATAAAAAGAGTTCCTTCTGTAGATGTGTATACATTGTTATAGCCGAAACCATGTCCGTAAGGTCCATAATGTCCATATCCGTAATAGTACGGATACCAACCATAATAGGCATTATTGTATACATCAATTTTTTCGCGTGATTTTGTAAAAATATTAACTAAAATATCCGGATTTTCTGAGATGACCATGCCTTTTGCATTTAATTCAGCTTCAATGGCACGTAAAATCCTTCTTTTGTCGAGATCAGATATTTCAACCTTGTCAATTCCTTTTTTATAAAAAGCATAGGTTTTGTAGTTTGAGAAATCTGTTCCTTTTTCATAATCTGAATAAACACTAACAGATGAACATGATCCTAAAATAAATAAAAACAATATTGGAAATACTTTTAATAATCTCATTTGTATGATAATATGTATGTTATTTGATGTAATCCTAAACCTTTATTGTGTTTGAAATGTTATGATCTATATCCTAAATCAAACAAATTCTAATGACTGGTTTGCAAATTGAATAGCATCAAGTTTTATGCCAAACGCCAATTATCACTTATTTATTCACTGCTTCCTAAATTTAGGATATGCTAAGAATTATTTTACAGATAAAAAAATGAAGGAGCTTAATGAAAGATCATTATCAATGAGCATCTTTTTTTGGATTGAAGTTGTACGGACAATGTTTATAGTTATTTTTGCAACAATAACCTCTTTTTAGATGGTATTTTTCAGTAAACACTCTAAAACCTTCTTTTGAAATATAAAAATCTTCTGGTTCTAGTTTATTATTTTTAAATTGCATGCGCAAAAATATTTGATTAAAGTTTAATTTCCCCCTTAAATGGTAATATTTTCGAAAAATTTATTTCATCAAAATTTTAATGCCGTTGCAATTTGGCCTTTTATTATTTTAAAAAGCAAAGACTTAAAAGGAAATGAAGTTTTGATAAATCACGAAAGGATACATTTGCAGCAACAAAAAGAAATGCTTTGGCTATTTTTTTTTATTTGGTATATGGTTGAATTTTTAGTAAAACTGATCAAGTTCAAAAAAATGATGATGGCATATAGAAATTTAAGTTTTGAAAGAGAATCTTATGCAAATGAAAATGATTTGAATTATGTTGATAAAAGAAAATTTTGGAATTTTTTAAAGTATTTATAAGTTGGGTGAAGTTTTGAATAAAGTTATAAATCAGCAAGTTGTATTAAAGGATTTGTTGGAATTTGATGTTTCAGTTTTTATGAAAAGGGAGGATCAGATCCATCCTTTTATTTCGGGAAATAAGTATCGAAAATTAAAATATAACATTTTAAAAGCGGATGAACAAAACAAGCAAAGTCTTTTAACTTTTGGTGGCGCATTTTCTAATCATATCAGTGCTGTGGCCTTTGCTGGGAAAGAATTCGAATTTCATACAATAGGTATCATTAGAGGTGATGAATTAGGGATTGATCTTGATAAAACACTTGAGCAAAACATTACTTTGTGTTTGGCACACGAGCATGGTATGGAATTTAAGTTTGTGAGCAGAAGTGATTATCGGTTCAAACATACTCCTGAATTTATAGAGGAACTAAAAAATGAATTTGGTGATTTTTATTTAGTTCCGGAAGGAGGAACAAATGAACTTGCTGTAAAAGGATGTGAGGAAATATTAAAGCCAGAAGATGATATATTTGATGTGATTTGTTGTGCGATTGGAACAGGAGGAACGATTTCGGGTATCATAAATTCGGCGAAAGCCAACCAAAAAGTATTGGGTTTCCCCGCTTTAAAAGGTGATTTTTTACATCATGAGATCAAAAAGTATATAGTTGAAGGAAAAAACTGGAATTTGATTAACGATTATCATTTTGGAGGTTTTGGGAAAGTTAGTGCAGAATTGATTACTTTTATAAATAATTTCAAAGATGAAACTGGTATTCCTTTAGATCCGATTTATACAGGTAAGATGATGTTCGGAATTACAGATATGATCAAAAAAGGAACAATTAAGAAAGGAACAAAGATATTAGCGATCCATACCGGAGGATTACAGGGTATAGATGGTATGAACAGTAGATTGCAAAAGAAGAATTTAGAATTGATTAGCAAATGAAAAAATTGAAATATTTTTTATTAATAATGGTTTCTATGGTATTGTTTGCCAGTTGTAGTTCTTCTAAAAAAACAGTTTCATCTGAGTCTGAAAAAAGAGAAGTTCTATCAAAAAGTGATGTTATTTTTCAAAAATTCGAAGATAAACACGGTTACAATTTGAATTCTAATACACTTGCTTATGTTAAAAGATATAAGCATGTAGCTATTGAGGATATGGAAATTTATAAAATACCTGCAAGTATAACTCTGGCACAGGGTATTTTAGAGTCTGGTAGTGGGAAAAGTAATCTTGCATTAAAATCAAATAACCATTTTGGTATCAAATGCCATAAGGACTGGAAAGGAAAAAAAGTAAGACATGATGATGACAGAAGAAGAGAATGTTTTAGAAAATATGCACATCCAGAAGAATCATTTGATGATCATTCCAAGTTTTTAACCACAAGAGGAAGATATGCACCTCTGTTCAATCTTAGGGAAGATGATTATAAAGCCTGGGCAAAAGGATTGAAAAAAGCAGGCTATGCAACCGATAGAAAATATCCTAAAAAATTGATCATGATTATTGAAGAATACCATTTGGATGAATATGATCATTTGGTTTTGACCTATCATAAAAAGAAAAGAAACAGGCATAAAGAGTATGAGGTGGTTGATAATTCTGACAAATATATTGTTGTTAATAAAGGAGATACTTTATACTCCATAGCAAGACAGAATAGTGTTTCAGTATCTGAAATAAAAACAATTAACGGATTGAAATCTAATGAAATAAGTATCGGTCAAAAGCTATTTTTAGGCAAATAAAAAACCCGTAAGATTTTTGTTCCTTACAGGTTTTTCAATTCAAAATTAATTATTCTTCATTTTTTTTCCTTGACCATGGCCATTGCCATAACCATTTCTGTGGTGTGAACTTTTGCCTTTCATCATTTTACCTTTTTTATGCATTTTTGTCATTTGATTTTTTTGCATTGTTTTCCATTGGGTATATTGATCTGATTTTAGAATGCTTTTTATTTGACTTTGATATACAAGTTGATAATCCAGCATTTTATTCATCATCTCAAACCTCTCATCAGATGTTAGCCTTTTGTCACCGCTCATCATGGCTCTTCTTGTCTCCATTTTTTGATTTCGTTCAATTGAACGTTTTTTGTTGATCTCCAGGATTTGTTTTTGTTGAGACGAGTTGAGATCTAAAGCCAAAGTCATTTTTTTGGTTTGTAAAACAGCATTTTGTTCCGGTGTAAAATCTCTCATTCCTTTCATTTGCCCCATATTATTTTGTGCAAAGGAAACTAATGTCATTCCAATAAATAGTAAACTAAATAAGTATTTCATGATTTTTAAATTTTATTGTTTGGTACTTTGACGTATAGAAGCAGGTAAGGTTTAAGATCAAAACATTAAAATTTTGTTAAAGATAGTTTTGAATTATTCTAAAACAAATCATATCTTTGACTAACCGTTCAGTCAAAATAAAAGTGTTTAGTTATGTCTCCACGAACTGATAAGCAGAATAAAGAAATAAGACAAAAAACGGAGTTGATTATTATAGAATCAGCCCTTGGAATATTTGCTAAAGACGGATATATCGGTACATCTATGCAGTCCATTGCAATAAAAGCAGGTGTTTCTAAGGGAAATCTTTACAATTATTTTGCAAGTAAACAAGATCTGTTAGAGGGAGTTCTTACATTTGGTTTAAATCAATTTGCAGAGTATTTTGATGAATTTTCAACAGAAATGTTTACGGAAGCAGAATTTGAAACTACGATCAGGGGAAATTTTGAAATGATCCAGTCAAATAAAAAATTCTGGAAATTATATTATAATTTGTTTGCTCATCCTAAAGTACAGGGAATTTTCACTAAAATATTTACGCCGTTTTTTGAACAATATATTGCAATATTCGAAAAGTATTATAAAAATAAGGGAGACAATGATCCAAAAGCTACCGCATTATTATTGGGGAGTACTTTGGATGGTGTTTCACTTGGATACTTATTGATGGGTGATATGTATCCTTTAAATGATGTAATTGATCAATTAGTTGAAAAATTTAAATAATGAATAAAATGAATAAACTATTAAGTATTGCCTTTATTGTTTTTCTTACTATAATTTCAGGTAATTTATTAGCTCAAAATGAAATTACGGCTGAAGAAATAATAAAAAAGGCAGATGAAAAAATAAGGGGAAAAACAAATACTTCAACCATGGATATGCAAATTATCCGTCCTACCTGGAAAAGATCTGTTACGATGAAGAGTTGGGGGAGAGGAATGGATTATTCAATGACCTACATCACCGCTCCGGCAAAAGATAAGGGACAGGTTTTTATGAAAAGAAAAACTGAAATGTGGAACTGGATGCCATCTATAGGCAGAATGATAAAAATCCCTGCTTCTATGATGTCACAGGGTTGGATGGGCTCTGATTATACCAATGATGATATTTTAAAAGAAAGCTCCATAGTTCATGATTATAACCATAAAATTGTTGATGAAGAAAAGGTAGAAGGATTTGATACTTATAAAATTGAAATGATACCCAAAGAAGATGCAGCTGTCATTTGGGGAAAAATTTATAAATGGATAAGTAAAGATGATGAATTTATTCAGGTAAAATCAGAATATTATGATGAAGATGATGAATTGGTGAAAAGTGATTTTGCCTATGATTTTAAGAAAATGGATGGAAGATTAATTCCCACCAGAATAGAGATTATTCCGGCAAATAAAGAAGGAAAAAAAACAGTGTTATATATTCAGGATATTAAGTTTGATGTTGATTTACCTGAATCATTTTTTTCACAACAAAAAATGAAAAAGATCAGATAGATTTATGAAGACCATTTTAAAAATAGCCTGGCGAAATATCTGGCGAAATAAGCGACGTACCTTCATTACGATAGCATCTATTATGTTTGCTTTATTCTTTGCAATCATTATGCGTGGTTTTCAGGTTGGTTCATATGCTAATATGAAAAAAAATGCTATTGAATCTTATTCCGGTTATATCCAAATTCAAAAAAAGGGATATTGGGATGATAAGAATATCAATAATATTTTTGAATTTGATAGGCAGGTAATAGAAGATCTTGAATCCGATCCAAGGATAAAAGTGATCATTCCTCGATTAGAATCTTTTGCTTTGGCTTCCTCCGGTGATGCTACCAAAGGAGTTGCAGTTATGGGAATTTCTCCTGAAAAGGAAGATAAAATGACCAAAATTAAATCTTTTCTTGAACAAGGTGATTTTATTAATAATAACGACAAATCTGTTTTAGTGGCCCAGGATTTGGCCAAATTTTTGGATATCAAGATAAATGATACTCTGGTATTGTTTTCTTCAGGTTATCATGGGTCTACTGCGGCTGGATTATTTCATGTGAAAGGAATATTAAAACTGCCAATTCCTGAAATGAACAGAAGAACCGTTTATTTATC
>JAOZTG010000199.1 GCA_029939235.1 Flavobacteriaceae bacterium | reverse complement strand
TTAAAATTAATTCGTGCAAAAGTAAATATTATTTATTTAAAAAAATAACATACATCCCTATAGGTTTTAGGTAGAAAATTAAGAGCTACCTAAAGAAAAAGCTTAAAGAATAATACTGTTTTTATTCAACAGTTCTACATACGGGATACTTCATATAAGCATCTTCCTGATATTTTGAATTTTCATAAATGAAATTAAGCTGATCATACCAACTATTTTTAAAGTTTTCATCTTCCTTTTTTAGCAGCTCAAATCTTGATCTTAAGTTTGCATCATCCTTCAATATCTGGGTTGCAAGATCTTCAAATACATACGGAGAAAACCCTTCTTTTCTTTGCAGAATCGTATCAAAAAAGTTCCAGTTAAAAAATGAATCTGGCGCCTCTGGTTCAAGTGTTTCCAATAAATATCTAATTCCTTTTTGTCTTACAGGAATAAAAAGATCTCCTTTTTTAAAAGTGATTTTTTTATTACTTTTCGTTATAGTAGTGTTGTAATGCATATAATGTCCTTCATAGGCTCTTTTTCTGGTTTTATAATCCTTGATATGAATAACTTCAACAGAAATTACAGTATCCTTTTTTAAAGGAATCATTTTAATTTCATTGATTTTTAATCTATTTATTACTTTCCACCAACCTTGCGGAATGATATATGCTGTAGGAACTTTTATCTCTTTTTTTGGTTTAAACCAATTATAATAAGTGATTGGTCTTGTAAATGGCTTTGATCTGTTATATTTTAAACGATTTAATCCTGTAACATCACTTTTTATAAATTCTCCTTCATAACCTTTAAATTGTAAGGTAGAAGTTTTACTGCTGTCTATTCCCCATTGAATGGGATAAGTTTTCAACGACTGATATGCTTGTCTGCTCCCTTTTCTCAAATTGCTTATCGTTTTTCCATTCTTTTCTAAGAAATCTAAAGTAGAGAACATCAATTCATAGGTTCCTTCCACTCTTTGTTTGTATGGCTTTAACATATGTGTCTCTACCATAAATCCCAAAGAATGAAACAAAGTGGTGTATCCGGTTGAAAACCTTGGAAAATCAAAAAACTGTGAAAACCCACCATCCGGAACACGATTAAAAACATTTACATAGGGTGTGATGATCAATCCTTTATTTTGAAGATCCTTTTCTATCTCAGTCATCATTTCCTGATTTAAAAAAGCTCCTAATTCTCCACCAAGTTTATTATGTTGTGTAAATAAATGTGTTAGTGTATATTGATAATCTGCACCATTACTAACATGATTATCAACAAAAATATCTGGATCTATCCAATGGAAAATTTCAGCGAAAGCTTTTGCATTTTTTGTATCTGCTTTGATAAAATCACGGTTCAGATCAAAATTTCTGGCATTTCCTCTAAACCCATACGATTTAGGTCCGTTTTGATTTACCCTACTGTGGGAGTTCCTATTCAGACTTCCTCCAATATTATACACCGGAATAACACAAATAAGCAGATCTTGATACTTTTGTTTAAGTTGATCCTTTTGAACGATATCTCTTAACAACATCATACTTGCATCAATTCCATCCGGTTCACCGGGATGAATACCATTATTGATAAGAATTGTTGACTTATTCGTTTTTTTGAGGTCTTCTAAATTTATTTTACCATCGATGTCAAAAACAACCAAATGCAAAGGATAACCCGAATCAGTTTCTCCCATTTCTAAAAGTGAGATCTCCTTATATTTTTGAGATAATTCTGAATAGAATGTAATTACTTCATGATAAGTGGATGTTTTTGTACCATTACTTTTTTCAAAAACCGTTTGAAATTTTTGGGCATAAGTATTTGAAACAAATAATAAAATTAAAAGAAATAGAAATCTCATCCTGGTTAAAATTCTTCAGAAACAGCTTTGGGGACAAATAAAGATACATCCCCCTTATTTTGTAAAATATCACGAACAATACTTGAACTGATATACGAAGTATCTGCACTTGTCAATAAAAATACCGTTTCAATTTGTGACATTTTTCTATTGGTATGTGCTATAGCCTTTTCAAATTCAAAATCTGCAGGATTTCTAAGTCCGCGAAGTATAAAATCACTTTCCACTTCCTTGCAGTAATCAATTGTTAAACCCTCATATACATCCACTTTGATTTTTGGCTCATCCTGGTATGTTTTTCTAATGAACTCTTTCCGTTTTTCAAGATCAAACATATATTTCTTAGATGAATTTGTTCCTATTGCAATTACAATTTCATCAAAAAGAGGCAAGGCTCTGTCAATAATATCGGTATGTCCTAATGTTAAAGGATCAAATGATCCCGGAAAAACTGCTCTTCTCATAATATTTGTTCATATTTATGTTTGTTTCGTTTTTATAATTCTGGAAAACTGCAACTGCCAACTGTGACTGATTACTTATTCATCGCCATTTCAATTGCATTTCCAAATAATTCCTTTAAACTTATACCTGCTGCTTTTGCCTGCTTTGGCAGAATGCTTTCTGCTGTGATTCCAGGCACCATATTCAACTCAATAAAATATGGCTCATCACCAACAATAATAAAATCAGCCCTAGACAAACCGCTTAAATTCAATAACCTGTATATTTTTTCTGCTACTATATCAACATTTATTTGTTGTTGCGATGAAATTCTTGCAGGAGTTATTTCTTGTGATTTTCCTAAATATTTTGCATCGTAATCAAAAAATTCATTTTCACTTACAATTTCTGTGATGGGCAAAACTTTGACCTTATGTTTATATTCAATTACACCAACTGAAATTTCAATTCCATCTAAAAATTCTTCAATTAAGATCTCATCATCTTCTTTAAAGGCATTTTCAATAGCAGCATTTAATTCATCCTCCATTTTAACTTTGGTAACACCAAAACTTGATCCTCCCCTATTTGGTTTAACAAAACATGGTAAGCCAACTTGTTCTAAGATGCTGTCATTTTCAACTTGATCTCCCTTATTTAAATAAAAAGATTTTGCAATTTTAATACCATATGGTTTTAAGAAACTTAATGTGTCACGCTTATTAAAAGTGACTGCCATTTGATAAAAAGGTGCCGAAGTATGTTTTAAATGCAACAGATCAAAATAAGCTAAAATTGTACCATCCTCTCCGGGGTGACCGTGAATTGCATTGAAAACACAATCAAATTTTATCTTATAACCATTTACAGTTATTGAAAAATCGGCAACATTTACCGGATGTTCTCCATTGTTCTCATCAACATAAACCCATTTTTCTTTTAAAATATGGAGTCGATATAAATCGTATTTTTCTTTATCTAAATTCTCATAAACTACATTACCGCTTTGTAAAGAGATTTCTACTTCAGAGGAATAACCTCCCATAATAATGGCAATATTTTTTTTCATTGATTCTTTTTAAGGAATAGATACAAACTTACAAAAAAGAAGTAATATGAATGATAGCCATTTGGGATGATAAAGTTATTTTCTTTAAAAAAATAAATTCAATATCTTGGTCAAACTAAAATCAAACTGCTTTTTTCCTTGTTCTATTCACTTATACAATGGAAAAATATATGTAATTTTGAAAAATAATTTTTGACTATGAGTTTTTTCCAATATTTGAAAAGTAAAGAATTTTTAAGAACCATCATTTCAATCCTTGTATTGATAGTAATTTTGGTCTTTGGTTTGATGAAATGGCTGGATAATTATACCAAACATGATGAAAAGATCAAAGTTCCTAATTTAGAACAATTATCTTTGAGCGAAACGCAAAAGGAATTAAGTGATCTGAGTTTGAATTTTGTTGTAATCGATTCTGCGAGTTTTAATCCAAAATTTCCACCAAAATCTGTTATTGAACAAAACCCAATTGCGGGCGACTTTGTAAAAGAGAACCGAAAAATTTATTTAACTTTAAATCCTTCCGGGTATCGAAAAATTGTCATACCAAATGTTTTAGAAGGAATAACAAAAAGATCAGTAATTATTCAACTTAAATCTTTGGGATTTCGCATAGGAGAAGATATCTATATTTCTGGTGAATATAAAGATGTGGTTCGCGGACTTGAAGTGAATGGTAAAAGAGTAAAACCCGGAGAAAAGCTACCGAAAAACACGGTCATCCATTTAGTTTTAGAAAGAGGAACTGAAAAAAGAGACTCTATCAGATTAGCGAAAAAATTAGAATTATTAGACAACGTTCGATAATGAATGAGAATCAGGAAGAAATAAGCAACGACGAACTTTATGAACATTTTAAGTTTATGGCAAGCGAAGGCCAGGAACCCTTACGTGTAGATAAATTTTTAATGAATTTTATTGAAAATGCTACACGAAATAAAATTCAACAGGCAATAAAAGCAGGAAACGTATTAGTGAATGACAATGCCGTAAAAGCCAATTACAAGGTCAAAGCAAACGATGTTGTAAGAGTTGTACTGGCTCACCCACCACATGAAAATTTATTGGTTGCTGAAGATATTCCTATTGATGTTGTTTATGAAGATAATGAGGTAATTGTGGTTAATAAACCCGCCGGAATGGTGGTTCACCCCGGTCATGGTAATTATTCTGGCACTTTAGTAAATGCCTTGATCTTTCATATTGAGAATTTACCAAAAAACAGTAATGAACGACCAGGTTTAGTGCATCGAATTGATAAGGACACCAGTGGTCTTCTTGTTGTGGCAAAAACGGAATATGCCATGGCAAATCTGGCAAAACAATTTTTTGATCGAACTACCGAAAGATTATATCTTGCTCTTGTCTGGGGAAATATAGAGGAGGATGAAGGAACCATTGAGGGTAATATTGGCAGAAGTTTAAAAAACAGATTACAGATGAATGTTTTTCCTGATGGTGATTTTGGAAAACATGCAGTTACTCACTTTAAAGTGGTAGAAAGATTTAGTTATGTAACCCTGGTAGAATGCAAATTAGAAACAGGCCGTACTCATCAGATCAGGGCACATTTTAAATATATTGGTCACCCATTATTTAATGATGAACGTTATGGTGGCAATAGAATTTTAAAAGGGACAACTTTTACTAAATACAAACAATTTGTTGATAATTGCTTTAAAATATTACCTCGCCAGGCTTTACATGCCAAAACTTTAGGTTTTGAACAACCTACAACAAAAAAAATCTTACAGTTTAATTCTGAGCTTCCGGATGATATGACATTGTGTATTGAAAAATGGAGAAACTATACGATACATCAAAAAGAATAATTTTTAGAATTGTGCTTATTGGATCTGTGACTGTGTCGTTTGACTTTTTTTGGGGTTAAGTTGGATATGGAATGTAAATACCGAATTATCAGTAAAGATTTTCTATATTTATATATC
>JAOZTG010000198.1 GCA_029939235.1 Flavobacteriaceae bacterium | reverse complement strand
ACCGGGTAACCTGTACGACGAACATGCGACCATCCTTCAAAATAATTTGGTGTGATACCAACCCACATTTGAATTCCGATCTGTTCTTCCATCTCATCATTTGTACCTGCCAGAGTAGCGGTCGGACTTCCCATAAAGTCAACAATTTCCATAGCATCTACATCCCACTGAATTAAAGAGGTTCTGATACCCATTCTAAAAAGGTCGTTAGCAGTTTCAGCATTGTTATCGTAGGCCAATGCCGCTTCCGCTCTTAACAACCATACTTCTGCAGCCGTCATTATATAATATTTACTCTCTCTTGAAGAAATTGCATCTCCCATATTTGATTTAAATTCAAACTTGGATTGACCAAAAGCGATATCACTTAATCCATTTAACTGACCGGTATAATTTCCCTCTCCATCTTTAGCAACAAATACCGGCAATCTTGGATCAGCAGTACTTACCAATTGATCTATCATCATTTCTGAAACCTTTATCAGTGGAAACCCTATTTTCATCTCATAATAACTATTGCCATTCCCCTCGGTCTGGATCATAGATGCATCATGGGATGGATCCTCCATAAGTGGTTCTGTCAAACACTGGGCAACAACTTGTTTTGACAAGGCGTTGTCTGCGTTTCTGATACGCATAGCTAAACGCAAGCGAACGGAGTTTGCTAAACGAACCCATTTATTATGATCGTTATCGTATAAGGGATCTGAACCCGGGTAACCCATTTCAGGATCAGCTGTTTTTAATACAGCTATACTTGCAGAAAGTCGTTCAATGAGGTCTTTATAAATAAATTCCTGTGTATCGTATTTTGGCGTGATGATATTTTCAGTCTTCCCTTTTCCACCTTCTGTATATGGTATCTCTCCATAGGCATCGGTTAGTACGGCATATCCCATTACCGCAACAACATTTGCCATGGCATTTCTTACCTCATTTTTTGTTCCTTCTGTTGTAGTGATCACCAACACATCTTCAATATGCCTGATAACTCCTCCATAAAAACCATTTGACATACTGTAATAAAGTCCGTCAAAATTATCTCCATACTGATCAGGCCTTCTTGCCATACTTCCTGCCACTAAATAGTGTGCATGTTGTGCTGCAAACCGATAAGTTGCAGTATTGTTAGTTTGAAAAACCAAACTTCTAACTGCATTTGTAAACAAGGCGGCATCATCAATTGTGGTTACTGCATTTGGATTGTCAAAGATATCTTCTAAACTACTCTGACAGGCAGTGAATAGGATCAACAGACCGAGAACAGCAAAGGTTCTTTTAACTATATATTGTATATTTTTCATGATCATCTAAATTAAAAATTGATATTGAAATTCAAACCATAGGTTCTGGTTGAGGGTAAGGATCCCAATTCGAGAGCCGTACCTGTCGGGCCACTGCTATATCCTGCTTCCGGATCAATATCACCGGCTGCATTATAAATAAAGAATAAATTTGTTCCAATCGCAGATACACTCATGGATTGAATAGGAGAATTTAATATCAGTTGTTTGGGAAAGTTATACGTAAGTACAATCTCCTTCATCCTAACATTAGTGGCATCAAGAATCATATTGGTTACGATCAGGTTGGAATAAATTTCTGAAAATTGTTTATTTAAAGCAGGAATTGCCACTGTATTTGGGGCACCTGTATTTTCATTGATGCCATCATAAACAATTCCTCCAACCCTTCCTTCCATTGAACGCATATCAGTTCCAAAGAACATTCTATATCCTCGACCATAAGAGTAAAATTTACCCCCTTGCTGACCGGAGATTGTCGTTCTTAATGAGATATTCTTATACCTGAAGTTATTGGTAAGCCCACCGTAAAAATCAGGATTCATAGATCCGAAATTTTTGATCTCTCCTCTTTGAATAGTGCCATAATCACTAACCAATATCCTACCAAAATTGTCACGTAAAAAATCATGTCCATAAATACTTCCAAATTCTTCACCAGGTCTTGCTTCCACAGTAACTCCGGCATTACCGATACCCCCTAAAATAATTGTTTCTAAGCCTTCATTAAGTGATTCAACTGTAGATGTACTTTGTGTATAATTAATTCCCATATCCCAACTGAAATTTTTTGTTTCAACCGGAATCAAATTAAGGCTTATTTCAATACCTTCATTTTTGATACTTCCCGCATTAACAACCTTACTCGTATAGCCCGAAGTACCCGTAATAGGAACTCCCATAATTTGATCGGTAGTCAGCGTTTCGTAATAGGTCGCATCTAAATTGATTCGATTGTTAAAAAATCCTAATTCTAAACCTACTTCCCATGATTCTGAATGTTCAGGCCTTAGATCTATTGCAGGAAGACTTCCCGAAATTGAAGCAACTGTATAGTCCAGAGTAGGAGTTTGATTGATATGGTAAACCGGTTGTGTTCTGTATGGCCCCGTATCATTACCCACCGTAGCATACGACCCCCGGATCTTACCCATATTAAAAAAACCGGAATCGATACCAAATAATTTAGAAAACAATAAACTTGCATTTTCAGAATGATACCAGTAAGAGTTATTATCCTGAGGTAATGCAGATGAATTGTCATTTCTTAGCGTTGCATCAAAATAAAGGAAACCTCCATAACTGATCTCAGCCAATCCATAAAAGGAATACACAGCCTTATTCCAGGTGTACTCAGAACTGAAAGTGTTTTTGTAATTTGAAATTCTATAAAAATCAGGAGTTTTGCTATCGTTACCCCAAACACTCATGGAATTACCAAATTCATTACGGTAATTCGCTCCCAGGCTGGCATTGATGTTAATTCCAACAAAGCTTGTTTTATAAGTACCTAATACGTCGGAATTCCAGATCATTGATTTACTTGTACCATGTCCGTAATTACCTAAACCTGCGGAATGTGATTGAGAACCACTGCCGTTATAGTTCATACCATCATGGATCTTATAATCTATTCCCGATTTTCCGGTAAATATTAAATTATCATTAACATCCCACTTTGCAGAGATCATTCCCTGAATCCTGTCTTTGGTGTCTTCATTATAAACATTATCCAAAGCCCAGTAAGGATTGTTAAAGGTTGGATCATTTGCATACTGCATTTCATTGCCTTCTGCATCAACTGTGTTATTTCTAACATCTTCCAATCTAACATCCCGTGGCATCAATGATAACTGCAGAGAGGTATTTGCAGAGCCTTCAGCTAATTCCGGTCTGTTCTTTACTCTGGACCTTACATAGCTCACTCTACCATCAACATTAAACCGATCTGTTAAATTTGATGAAGCTCTTAAGTTATAGGTTTGTTTTTTCATGGAATTATTTGGAACAATTCCCTGAGTATTCTGATCGGTTATTGACAGTCTAAAAGTTCCCTTTTCTGAAGCGCCTTCAAATGCCACGGTATTGACAATAGAATTCCCCGATTGATAAAATTTGTTATACGGATTTCCTTGTGGAGAATACGTATCGTTTTCACCCAGCCAATTGGTATAAGGCTGACCTTCCATTTTCGGACCCCAACTCCATGAGAATGGATAATCCAGTACAGGTATTCCATCAGGACCTATGGGCGCAAATTGATCAAATGCACCTGCACCATATTCATTTTGCAAATCGGGCGTAAGCATAAGATCGCTAACATTAAAGGTAGAAGAGAATGAAACACCAATTCCTCCTTTTTTTACACCTGATTTAGTGGTTACGATAATCACACCGTTCATACCTAAAGAACCATAAGCTGCAGAAGCTCCTGCTCCTTTTAATACGCTCATCGATTCCACATCATCCGGATTGATATCCGAAAGTGCATCACCACCATCAGTACCTCCCCAGGCTACACCACCACTTCCACCACCACTTACCGGGATACCATCAACAACTATCAAAGGTCTGTTTGATCCGGAGATCGTTGTAATACCCCTTAACAGGATCCTGCTCGATCCGTCAACACCGGTGTTTGCCTGAGTGATCTGAAGACCGGAAACTTTTCCTGTAAGGGAATTCACTACATTATTATCTTTAACTACATTCACTTCTACAGCATCTATCTGAGCCACAGAATAACCCAAAGAAGCTTTATCACGTTCAATATTCAAGGCTGTAACCACAACTTCATCTAATTCATTAGAGTCTGCCTGAAGTACAACATTTATGACAGATTGATTTCCCACTGTGATTTCCTGAGTTTTAAAACCCATATAAGAAAACACAAGTACAGAATTCTGATCAACACCTTTGAGTGCATAATTCCCATCAAAATCTGAAGTTGCACCTTTATTCGTTCCCTTTACAAGGACACTTACTTCTGGTATTGGTTGATTGGATTCATTTTCCAATATCTGCCCCGACACTATTTTTTGTGCATAAACTGAACTAGATAGCGAAAAAACAATTACAACCAGTAATAGTAATAATTTGTTCATAAGATTAAAAGTTTAATCATTAGTACTCCTTTTGGTTTTAAGGTTTTAAACTATATATATCTTGTGATTTTACACCTATAAATATATAAACCGACCGTTCGGTTGCTAAAATATTACTTTTTTTTAAATACAAAGCTTTTTTTTTGTTTTTTTTATCAACTTTATAAACTACGTATCACCTTTTTAATCAAAAAAATACTTCATAAAATAAAAATATTGGCCAGTTTGATTATAAACCACCTTATTATTATTTATCGTTTATTGACTGTATTTCAATGTATTACAACATTATTGAAATAATTATAAATTTAACAACTCTTCTGTTTTCGTAAAATAATTAAACAAAAAAGTCAACTCCGATATATTTTTTAAATATTTTGCACACGTGTGTATTTATTAGCAAATATGATAAAAAGAACTACCATAAAAGATATTTCAAAAAAACTTAAAATCCATCACTCTACAGTTTCCATAGCTTTGAGAAATAGCCCTCAGGTTAAGGAAGAAACCAAGAAGAGAATTGTTAAATATGCCAAAAATCATGGTTTTCATTTGCTGTTTTTTGATAGACCCTGGCCTATTGTTCCCAGAAACCTTGCTTTGGCATATTTCAATAAAACAAATGATGTAGATGGAACGATTAAAGCACTCGAAACTCCCGTATTTGCAAAATAGCTGTGATCAAAAACAGAATATGTTTTTGGTCAACTTCGCAAATTCCATCAGCCATTTTCTAATACATCGGCTGCAACAGTAATAATTATTTACAGATTTTTTTGTCAACAAAAGATAAAATTGTTCTTAAATTAGTACTTTGCCCACTTATCTACCTTCTGATGAAAAACTCATTCTTAAACAAGCTTACAATTACACTTATTATTTCTATTTCAATCCTATCAAATACTGTTGTGCAAGCTCAGGAAAAACC
>JAOZTG010000053.1:4062-17949 GCA_029939235.1 Flavobacteriaceae bacterium | reverse complement strand
TGATTTTTTTGTTTCGTTTTTTTATCAAGAAAAAAATGAAATGCTTGTCCGGCATGAGGATATAAAAAATTATTCCGTTAAAATAACAGTAAAATATAAAACTTGTGTCGGCAAAAAAAAATTATAGTGCAGCTGTTTCCTTTATTGTGATTTTGCTAACAATTTATTGGAGTTTAAATTCTTTAATGCCAAACAAGATTACAAATCTGGATACTCCAAAAACAGAGTTTTCTACTGAAAGAGCTTTGATCCATTTAAAAGAGATTGCGCAAAAACCTCATTATGTTGGTACAATAAATCATGGAAAAGTTCGAAATTATATTATTTCAGAATTAGAAAAACTTGGATTGACCGTTGAAATTCAAACCCAGGTTGCAGTAAATACCAAATGGAGAGCAGGTACAAATACAAAAAATATTTTAGCAAGAATTAAAGGTTCTGAAAAAGGGAAGGCTTTAATGTTACTTACTCATTACGATTCAGCTGTGCATTCTTCTCCGGGAGCCGCTGATGCCGGAAGTGGTGTAGTTACAATTTTGGAGGGTGTTAGAGCTTATCTGGCAAATAATCCCAAACCAAAGAATGATATCATTATATTAATTTCTGATGCTGAAGAAATAGGATTACTTGGTGCAAATGCCTTTGTAAATCATCATGCCTGGGCAAAAGATATTGGACTTGTATTAAATTTTGAAGCAAGAGGCAGTGGTGGTCCAAGTTATATTTTAATGGAAACCAACGGGGGTAATAAGAATCTGGTAAAAGCTTTTAACCAGGCTAAAGTGACATATCCTGTTGGGAATTCTTTGTTGTACAGTATTTACAAAATGTTACCAAATGATACAGATCTTACCGTTTTTAGAGAAGATGGAAATATCAAGGGATATAATTTTGCTTTTTTAGATGATCATTATGATTATCATACTTCTCAGGATTCTTATGAAAGAATGGACAAAAACACGCTGCAACATCAGGCTGATTATTTAATGCCATTACTTTATTATTTTGCAGATGCAAATTTAGATAACCTAAACGCAACAGATGATGATGTATTTTTTAATTTCCCTGGATTTGTTCTAATGAATTACCCTTTTTCATGGGTAAAACCTATGGCAATTCTTGCTGTATTATGGTTCTTCTTTCTTCTTTTTGTTGGATTTAAAAACAAAACTCTATCTGTTAAAGAAATGTTTAAAGGGCTATTTGCATTTTTATCTGCATTGATCCTTTCGGGAGTTTTAACCTTTTATGGCTGGAAGTTATTGTTGAAAATATATCCGCAATACAATAATATTTTACACGGCTTCACCTATAATGGTCACTATTATATTGCAGCATTTATTGCCTTGACCCTTGGGGTTAGTTTTTGGATCTACCATAAATATTTTAAGAAAAACAGATTGGAAAATTTATTGATAGCACCGGTATTTATCTGGTTGATCATCAATATCGCAATTGCTATCTATCTTCCGGGAGCAGGGTTTTTCATTATTCCTGTTTATACAGGTTTATTGGTTTTAACATTGTTATTTTATTCTAAGCAGCAGGAAAGTAACCGAACTATTTTGTTTTCTTTTTTAGTGATTCCAACACTATTGATATTTGCTCCATTAATTCAGATGTTTCCAATTGGATTAGGATTGAAAATGACCGTTATCAGTTCTGTTTTAGCGGTATTGGTCCTCGGAATTCTTCTGCCGATTTTTGCATCCTATAAGGAAGTAAAAGGCTTGTCAAAGTTATTTTTTCTGATAGCTATTCTGGCGTTTGTTTCCGCAGGTTTTACTTCTAAATATACGGCAGAAAAAAAAGAACCAAACAGTATTGTTTATTTTTTGGATGCAGATGCTGATAAAGCATACTGGGCAAGTTATAATACAAAAATAGATGATTTTACTAAACAATTTCTCGGTGAAGATCCAACTATTGGTAGTTTTACAAAAGAGGTTTCTGTAAGCAAATATGGAACCGGTTTTAAATTACACAAAGAAACAGATGTCATTGGTTTGGCAGCCCCTATAGTGGAAATTGTGGAAGATTCTATTATAAATGATATGCGTAAATTACATATGAAGATTACTCCGCAAAGAAAAGCAAACCGAATAGAATTGATCAGTAAATCTAATCTTCATTTTAAAGGTTTTTCAATAAACGGAGAAAGTTTAAGTTTAAAGAAGGATGATGAATACATTTTTTCTACAGAAAAAAGCAAGCATGTGCTAACATATTATTTTACCGAAAAAGAGGAGTTTTTGGATATTCAAATGACCTTGCCAAAAGAGGATAAACCGATTTTTGAAATATTGGAAGCATCTTATGATCTGTATAATAATCAAAAAATAAGAGTAATTAAATCAGAGATTATCCCCAGAAGTGAATCGATGATGACAATGCCATTTGTTTTGAATGATGCAGTGGTAATAAAAAAGGAGATTACCTTATAATATTTTCAATTTCATAACATTGCATTTCTGTTTTCGTCGTATTTTTAGTTAGGTAATTAGTAAAATATTCAATTTCAAAACTTAGCTTTTTTAAAATATAACTCTCGTAAAAAGCAGTAAACACTATCAATTATGTCGTAATCAAAATGTATGATGTGATCGAACCTAGAGGCAGATTTAGGTCACAAAAAACATGTAATAGACAAGAATTCAGGGGGTTATTATATCTTTGATGATTCCATAGTATTTCATTTTATCGGTGACCGTTGCAAAGCAAAATCCTCCTCTAGAGAAAGATTTTTTGGTTCTTTTTCATTTTTGAAAACAGAACAAATGAAATAAAAATAGAGATACCTGGTTGATTGATATGATTTTAGAGAGTGTCCTTGCCAAAAACAGGATATAATTACAGAATATTTTTTTTCAATTTCATAACATTGGGTTTTGTGTCAAATCTAAACTTATTCGTATATTTGCGTTTCTTTTTAATTTAAGTAATCTGCGACAAAGCAGGAAAAATTTTATACACATGAAAACGATTAACGATTTTAATTTCAAGAATAAAAAAGCATTGATCAGAGTTGATTTTAATGTTCCACTAAATGAAAATTTTGAGGTAACAGATACTACAAGAATTGAAGCTGCAAAACCTACAATTATAAAAATATTGGAAGATGGTGGAAGTGCTATATTAATGTCACATCTTGGAAGACCAAAAGGTGTTGAAGAGAAATTTTCTCTAAAGCATATTGTAAAATCAGTTAGCAATATTTTAGGTGTTCATATCAAATTTGTTGAAAATTGTGTTGGTAAAGAAGCTGAAAAAGCTGCCGCTGAATTGCAGGATGGAGAAATCTTATTATTGGAAAATTTACGTTTTCACCCGGAAGAAAAAGCCGGCGATGTTGGTTTTGCAGAAAAATTATCAAAATTAGGAGATATCTATGTGAATGATGCATTTGGTACTGCGCACAGAGCCCATGCATCTACAACAGTTGTTGCTCAGTTCTTTCCTGAGGATAAATGTTTCGGACTTTTATTAGCAAAAGAAATTGAAAGTTTAAATGCTGTATTGAACAATAGTAAAAAACCTGTTACTGCTATTATTGGTGGTGCAAAGGTTTCTTCTAAAATTGATGTGATCAAAAATATCATGGATAAGGTTGACAATATCATCATTGGTGGTGGTATGGCATATACCTTTGTAAAAGTAAAAGGTGGTAATATTGGTGATTCTATTTGTGAAGATGATAAAATGGATGTAGCACAGGAAATTTTAAATCTGGCAAAACAAAAGAATACGAAAATACACTTACCAATTGATGTAGTTGCTGCTGATTCTTTTAGTGCTGATGCAAAAACTCAAATTTGCGATATTTATGATATTCCTGAAGGATGGCAAGGTTTGGATGCCGGACCAAAAACAAATATTGGATTTTCATATGTAATAGCTATTTCAAAAACCATTTTATGGAATGGTCCGATTGGTGTTTTTGAAATGAAAAAATTTGCTAAAGGAACCATTGAAATGGGAAATGCTATTGCAGATGCTACTGCTGATGGTGCTTTTTCACTTGTTGGTGGAGGTGATTCAGTTGCTGCGGTAAAACAATTTGGTTTTGCTGATAAAGTAAGCTATGTTTCTACCGGTGGTGGTGCAATGTTGGAAATGCTGGAAGGGAAAACTTTACCGGGCATTGAAGCAATATTGAAATAAAGTTTTTTGTTTATTCGTTGATTTGTTTAGGAGTGAATAAACTTGTAGTGAATCAATTTTATTAGTTTAGAAAAATATCATTAATATACTTATAATCAGTATATTATATTTTGAAATACAAATTAACCCTTCAACGAATAAACAAATCAACGAATAAGCAATGAAGTATACAACCCTCCCAAATACCGATATAAAAGTCAGCAAAATATGTTTAGGCACCATGACCTTTGGTGAACAAAACACAGAGAAAGATGCTCATAAACAATTGAATTATGCTGTAGAGCAAGGTGTTAATTTTGTGGATACTGCAGAATTGTATGCCGTTCCCGGCAGAAAAGAAACCCAGGGATTAACGGAAAAGTATATTGGAACCTGGTTAAAAGATCAAAAACGGGAAGATCTTGTGATTGGATCTAAGATCTCCGGACCAAGTGGAGGCCTGGGTTATATTCGTGAAAATTTAGACTTTTCCTCTAAATCTATTGATGAGGCTATTGATAAAAGTCTGCAACGTTTACAAACCGATTATATTGATTTGTATCAGTTGCACTGGCCTGAGCGAAATGCTAATTTTTTTGGAACTAGAAATTACAAACATAATTTAGATGAAAAATGGGAAGACAACTTCAAAGAAGTAATTGAAAAACTAGATGCTTTGGTAAAGGAAGGTAAAATTCGTCATTACGGAGTTTCTAATGAAACTTCCTGGGGAGTAATGCGGCATTTGAATGAAAGTGATAAAAATAATCTTACTCGCTGTAAAACTATTCAAAATCCTTATTCATTATTGAACAGGACTTTTGAAATGAATCTGGCAGAAATTTCTATACGTGAGAAAGTTGGTTTACTGGCATATTCACCATTGGCTTTTGGAGCATTAAGTGGAAAGTATTTAAAAGAAAGACCTGATAATTCACGATTAAAATTATATCCTCAATTGCTTATTATGCGAAAGTATTTAAGCAAAGAAGCTGTTTTTGTTACCAAAAAATATTTAGAACTTGCTACAAATAATAATATGAGTCTGGCTCAAATGGCATTGGCTTTTATCAATCAGCAACCTTTTGTAACTGCTAATATCATTGGAGCAACTACTATGGAGCAACTAAAAGAAAATATTAACAGTATTGATATTTCCTTATCGGAAGACGTTTTAAAAGAAATTGATACGATCAATGAATTACAGCCAAATCCGGCACCTTAAAGAATTATGAATTTTTAATGTTGAATTATGAATTTCACCAAATAAAGATCTAAATTTCATAACTCATAACTCATTTTTAGTATCCCAACTTAGTCCTTACTCTGCTAAGTACATCATCTGCTACTTTATGGGCTTTTTTAGCTCCAACAGCAAGGGCTTTATCAATTTCGGGTAAATTATTCATATAGTGATTGTACAATTCACGCTCTTTTGCAAATTTCTCAATAAGTAATTCGTAAAATGCCTGTTTTGCATGACCATAACCATAATTACCTGCTACATATTTTTCTCGCATTTCTTCCACTTGTTCTTTTGATGCAAGTAATTTATAAAGTGCAAATAAATTACAGGTATCCGGATTTTTTGGATCTTCCAAAGGAGTGGAATCTGTTTTGATCTTCATGATCTGTTTGCGTAATTTCTTATCCGGTAAGAAAATATCAATAATATTATTTTTAGATTTACTCATTTTTTCACCATCTGTTCCCGGAACATACATGGTGCCTTCCTGAATTTTTGCCTGTGGCGGAATTAAGGTATCTCCCATTTGATGGTTAAATCTATTGGCAACATCTCTACTCATTTCCAGATGTTGCAATTGATCTTTTCCAACAGGAACCACATCTGCATCATACAATAAAATATCAGCAGCCATTAGCATTGGATAAGTAAATAAACCTGAATTTATATCTTCTAATCGATCTGCTTTGTCTTTAAAACTATGTGCAAGAGTCAATCTTTGGTATGGATAAAAACAACTTAAATACCAGGATAGTTCCGTTACCTGTGGGATATCACTTTGACGATAAAAAACAGTATTATCAACATCTAATCCGCAAGCCAGCCAGGTTGCAGCTGTGCTATAAGTATTTTGTTTTAAGAGGTTGGCATCTTTTATTTGGGTAAGTGAATGCATATCTGCAATAAATAAAAAAGATTCTCCATCTGCATTTTTTGACATTTCAATTGCGGGAATGATCGCTCCAAGTAAATTTCCTAAATGTGGAGTTCCGGTACTTTGTACACCTGTAAGTATTCTTGACATTTATATTTTTTTAAAGAAAGGGCAAAAATACATATTTTGTTTATACTGACTAAATTTATTTAGTCCTAAGAAAATCCAGGAATATTGAAAAAGTATTATCTTTAGGTCTTAATTAACTTTACAATTTATGTATAAAACTATAACCTTTATTATTGTCCTGATTATCGTTGGAAATGGTAATGTCAAATCTCAAAATAAAATGGATTCAAAAACAAAAAAGATCGTAATTGCCCATCGCGGAGCTTCGGGTTATTTGCCTGAGCATACAATGGAAGCAAAGGCAATGGCTTATGCAATGCACCCTGATTTTTTGGAGCAGGATTTGGTTTTGACCAAAGATGACGTGCCTATTGTTATTCACGATATTCATTTAGATGATATCACTGATGTGGCAGAGAAATTCTCAAACAGAAAAAGAAAAGATGGTCATTTTTATGTGATAGATTTTACATACAAAGAGTTACAGCAACTAAATGTTTTTGAACGATTTGACCCTAAGACCAAAAAAGCTGTATTTCCTAAAAGGTTTCCTTACGGGAAATCTCATTTTAGATTACATTCTTTTCAGGATGAAATAGAATTGATTCAGGGACTAAATAAAAGTACCGGCAACACGATCGGAATTTATCCCGAAATAAAAAATCCAGGATTTCACAGAAAAGAAGGGAAAGATATTTCAAATATCGTTTTGGGTATTTTAACAGAATATGGTTATAAAACAAAATCAGATCTATGTATTTTACAGTGTTTTGATGAGGCAGAATTAAAACGAATCAGAACGGAATTAAAAAGTAATTTATTTCTGGTGCAACTTGTTGGGAGAAGAATTAATGATAAAGATCTGGACGAATTTAAAACCTACGCAGATGGAATTGGTCCATCTATCAGAGCTATCATAAAAAGTGTTGATAATAATGATGTTACTTATACAGATCTGGTAAAAAATGCACATGCCCGTAATTTAAAGGTACATGCTTTTACCCTTCGAGCCGATCAATTAGGAAAGATACCGTCTTTTGAAAAATTACTCGAAATTGTATTTTATGGAGCAAATATTGATGGAGCTTTTACAGATTTTCCTGATAAGGTTGTAGAGTTTTTAAATAAATAACGAGGTGTGAAATATTCATATGTCAGGAATAAAAAAGTGGCTTCAAGCCACTTTTTTATTTTAAGAAGTTCAATTATTTTTTAAATAATCCTGCAATAAATAGTATCGCAATTGCACCAACAACAGAAGTAATAAATGGCCCAAAACTTTCACCTGCACTAATGCCGAGGACACCAAAGATCCATCCTCCAAAAACACCACCAATGATTCCTAAAATGGCGTTAACAAGAAATCCGTAGCCTCCACCTTTCATGATGGTTCCTGCAAGCCAGCCAGCTACTGCACCAATAACAATAAAAATAATAAAATTCATAGTATAAAATTTAAGATTAATAAGTTCTAAATATAGGAAAAATATTATTAGTGTTAATAATATGTTAATGAAATTAATTATAATTTTAAATAAGCTGGTTTTATTAAGAAGTAACTTGTATTAATTTTCGTCTGTAAGCAGTTAATAACCTTGATTTTGAGATAAAACCGTGGTATTTTCCATTTTTTACAACCACCAAATTCCAGGAACCGGTTCTTTTAAATTTATTCAAAATTTCTTCAGCAGAATCTTTTTCATAGTAAATAATGTCCGTTGCAGCATGCATTAAACTTCTAACCTGTACTGTTTCGTACAGATCTTTATTAAACATGACACTTCGGATATCATTTAGAGAAAGAATACCTAAGAATTCATTTTCTTCGTTCACTACCGGAAAATGATTTCGGGTGGATTTTGCCACTGCATTATTTACAATTTCTCCTAAATACATATCAGGAGAAAGGTTGACAAAATTTGTTTCAATAACTCTGTCTAGATCTAACATCATCAATACATTTTTATCTTTATCATGTGTAATAAGCTGTCCTTTTTTAGCTAATTCGGCAGCATAAATATTATGAGGAATATATTGTTTGGTTATTAAAAAGGAAATAGAAGCAACAATCATTAAGGGTACAAAAAGCTCATAACCACCTGTAATTTCGGCAATTAGAAATATGGCAGTTAAAGGGGCCTGTAATACTCCTGCCATCAACCCTGCCATACCAACCATAGCAAAATTTGTGGATGATAATTGATGATCAAATAAGTTACTGTGATTGACAACGGAGGCAAATATATATCCTGATATACTTCCTGTAAATAAGGTAGGAGCAAAAACACCACCTACACCACCAGCTCCAAAAGTAAGAGACATTGCCACTACTTTAAACATTACCAATCCAAAAAGTAATGCTATAATAGACCAGATATTATCAGTAACCGTATGAAAAACATTATTGGTAACAACATCTGCAGTATTTCCTTTTAGGATGTTATTTATGGTTACAAAACCTTCACCAAAAAGAGGAGGAACAAGGTAAACAATGATTCCTAATAGGATTCCGCCAATTAATAGGCGTTTGTATGGACTACTAAACTTTTTAAAAAAATCTCCAATAGCAAAATAAACCTTGCTAAAATAAATGGAAAACATAGATGAAGTAACACCTAATAAAACATAAAAAGTTACATCATTCAATGCAAATTTATCTTGTATTTGAAAGTGTAGTAAAACATCATCACCAAAAAAGAAATACGATGTTAATACTGCGGTGATGGATGCCAGTAGTAACGGAATCATAGATGCTAAAGTCAATTCCAGACTGAAAATTTCTACTGCAAACACAATGGCGGCAATTGGAGCTTTAAAAATAGAAGACATTGCTCCCGCTGCTGCTGCGCCTATTAATAATGTTCTTGTTGTTTGGTTTAAGTGAAATAATCTTGAAAAATTAGATCCTAAAGCAGCTCCGGTTGCAACTGTAGGCCCTTCTAAACCCACTGACCCTCCAAAACCAACAGTCAACGGAGCTGTAATAATGGAGCCCCACATTTGGTAACTGGGCATTAGACCTTTCAATTTAGAAATAGCAAATAGTGTTGAAGGAATACCATGACCAACAGGTTTTTTTATGATATATTTTATAACCAGTAGCACTAATAATAACCCAATGATTGGGAAAAGGAAATAAAAAACCTGGTGAATATCTCTGATAAACTCGCCTTCCAGTAATTTTTGAATTAAATGGGTTAAGTTTTTTAATACCACCGCACCAAGTCCCGCCAAAAAACCAATGACTGCACTTGCAATAGCAATGAATTGACTGTTAGAGATATGTTTATATCTCCATTTATAAAACTTCCTTATCAGTACTCTTGAATTTGGCATTGATATTTATATGATGTACAGTATATTATATGAAATAGTTGTGTAAAAAAACGTAATCATTTTTTAAATTATTAATCTAACACCACCTAACTCCTCAATTTTATATGGGAATTTCTCGGTAGGTGAACCTATAAACATAAAATTAATAGGGATATTCCATTTTTTGGATAAATATCTGATTTTTTCAGGGTTAAATTTACCTTCTTCAATAACAAATTCAATATTTATATCGGGGTATGCTTTATTTAAAAACTCTATTTCCTGATATAGATTTTTTGGTATTTCTGTACCTTTTTCATGTACATAAACAATTTTCACATTTTTTGTATGTTCATTTTCCCTGATATAAAGAATGGCTTTGTTCAACATTTCAATTTTATCACCTTTGGTAAAAAAAACAAATTCCTGTTGATTGATCTTTTCAATAATAGTTAATACTTTTTTATCTGTTTTAAAATTGGATTTGCTAAATGGTTTGAATAAGTAATGGATAAAACCCAATATAGCTTTTAACAAAATCGTTCTGTTTAACATGATTATTATAAAAATCATAAAAGGAATGAAATAATCAAGAAAAACGGCTAAATTACTTGGCGCATCTCCTTTAGGGGTCATAATAATATTTCCTGCTAAAGCAAATATTACCGCTACAATTGCTAATATTACAGAAATCCACGAAGCTCTTTCTGGTCTGGGTAATTTAGATCTGCGCAATTTTAATAATATATTTCCAATACCAAATAAGGCCATAACCGACAAAAATGAAATTGTATAAACACCAGCTAATAATTTTACATTTCCTTTTGTTATGAGTAATACAGAAACAGCCAGTAACAAAAATGTTAGGATGATGCGATAAGAACTCCCTTTTTTATTTTTCTTTAGAAAGAATTGAGGCATGATCCTGTCTAAGGTCATTCGTTCTAATAAACCGGTTACTCCCACAAAACTTGTTAAAACTGCACCACTCAGCACTAAAAAGGCATCAATTGCAATAAGAAATGCAACCCATTTTCCTCCTACGTGATTTCCCATTTCAATCAATAGAGTATTTTGATATTGATCGCTTTGTAGCATAGGCAATGCAAACAAAGCAAGCGCAAAAACAGCCATCAACGGATTGATGATACTTACTATTGCCCACATATTTCGAAGAGTTTTTGGAAAAACACCTGCTTTTTGTTCTTCCACAAAATTAGCTGAACTCTCAAAACCCGAAACACCTAGCATAGAAGCAGCAAAACCAAAGAAAATAGCTGCCGTTATACTACCACCTTCTATTGGTAAATGCCAGTTCTCAAAAAATATTCCCGCACCATTATTTATAAGAAAAATAACTATAAAAACAGTCAATACAAGTAAAGAACCTAAATGAAATAAAAATATACCAATGGCTACTTTTGCAGATTCGGTTATACCACCAATAGCAAGAACTGCAAAGATACTCAGCAGAACAATTGTTGAAATAATAATTGGCAGCGATGGGATAATATGATGTAAATAATGGATAGCTTCATTGGCGGATATTACAGCAGTTGCCATATAAGATAATATGGTAAGTGTAGCTGCAAAAGAGGCAACAGATTTACTGGTGGTATTTAATAATGCATTGTAAGCTCCTCCGTTTAGAGGTAGTGCACCTACAACTTCACCATAAATCTTTCTAAATAGAAATAAAACTACAGAAACAATTAAAAGAGTGATCCAGGCATATTGCCCCGCAAAAGCAATGGAAAGAGCAGAAACATATAATACAGATGAGCTTATATCATTACCACTGATGGCAGTTGCTTCTAATTCATTAAGTTTCTTGTGGATTTTTGTTTTTGGTTCCATTTATAAAGGGTTTGGTTTAGGCATCACTAAGTTAGATAAAAAAAATAAAATAATGATTTCCAACATGATAAATACTAAATTTAGTATAAAATCTATAGATTAAGTTTTAAATTTAACTCTTTTAATTGTTCTTTATCAATAGTAGATGGGGCATCGATCATCACATCACTTCCTGAATTATTTTTAGGGAATGCAATAAAATCACGAATAGTTTCTTGTCCGCCCAAAATAGCAACCAGTCTGTCTAATCCAAATGCCAGACCACCATGTGGAGGTGCACCATATTCAAAGGCATCCATTAAAAATCCGAATTGATTTTGTGCTTCTTCTTTTGTAAATCCTAACAGGTCAAACATTCTTGACTGCGTTTCTTTATCAAAAATACGGATAGAACCACCACCGATCTCATTTCCATTTAACACCATATCATAGGCATTTGCTCTTACTTTACCGGGATCGGAATCTAATAAATTCAAATCTTCAGGTTTTGGAGAAGTAAATGGATGGTGCATTGCATGGTAACGGTTTGTTTCTTCATCCCATTCCAGTAATGGAAAATCTACTACCCATAGTGGAGCAAATTCATCTGGTTTTCTCAAGCCCAATCTTTCTGCCATTTCCATTCGTAAAGCACTTAATTGAGTACGCGTTTTATCAGCATCACCTGCCATGATCAGCATAAGATCTCCTTTTTGTGCATTTAACCTTTTTGC
Source organism: Flavobacteriaceae bacterium (assembly GCA_029939235.1). Taxonomy (GTDB): domain Bacteria; phylum Bacteroidota; class Bacteroidia; order Flavobacteriales; family Flavobacteriaceae; genus Lutimonas. The sequence continues at coordinate 5,675 of JAOZTG010000053.1, read as the reverse complement.
CCATGCGGCCAGGTCTTCCTGACTAAAGAACTTATCAACAGATGATTTAAAAGTACCATCTTCATTATATTTTGCCCAGATCAATCCGTTGGCTCCAACTTGAGGGCGTTTTACAAAATCGATTAGTTTATCGGTTTGTTTACGGGAATAATTTGAACAACCAGGAGCTGCAATTCCAACAATAAGTTCCTGTGAATCAAAAACTCCAAATCCTTTATTTTGAGCAAGATCGTTCAATTCACCAAATTTCATATCAAAGCGAATATCCGGTTTGTCATTTCCGTAGGTTTTCATTGCTTCTTCATAGGTCATTCTTGGAAAATCACCAATTTCAATTCCTTTGATCTCTTTTAATAAATGACGTGTTAAACCTTCAAAAACATTTAAAATATCTTCCTGCTCAACAAAAGCCATTTCACAGTCAATTTGAGTAAATTCCGGCTGACGGTCAGCACGCAGGTCTTCATCTCGAAAGCATTTCACAATCTGAAAATATTTGTCCATTCCTCCAATCATAAGCAGCTGTTTAAATGTTTGAGGAGATTGAGGTAAGGCATAGAACTGACCTTCATTCATACGTGATGGAACCACAAAATCTCTTGCACCTTCAGGAGTTGATTTGATCAAATAAGGAGTTTCCACATCGATAAAACCTTCTTTGGTCAGATAATTTCGGACTTCCATACTTACTTTTGAACGGAATATTAAATTTTCACGAACTGGATTTCTACGAATATCCAAATAACGATATTTCATACGTAATTCATCACCACCATCTGTTTCATCTTCTATAGTAAATGGAGGAGTTTTAGCCGAATTTAAGATCGTTAGTTCAGTAACCAGGATCTCAACATCTCCTGTAATCATTTTAGGATTTTTTGCTTCACGTTCAATAACAGTTCCTGTCACCTGAATTACAAATTCTCTTCCCAGAGTCTTTGCTTTTTCCATGAGGATCTTTTCGGTGCGCTCTTCGTCAAATATCAATTGTGTAATTCCATAACGGTCTCTTAGATCAACCCATATCATAAAACCTTTATCACGTACTTTTTGTACCCAACCTGATAAAGTAACTTCCTGGTTTACATTCTCTAATCTTAATTCTCCGTTATGATGACTTCTATACATTTTTTTTAATTTTTTATAGGCCTGCCTGTCCGGCAAGCGGGCTGCAAATTTAGTGAATTACTAATGAGTTTTAAATAAATTGATTTTATTTTTTTTTCAAGCGAAACGCATTGATAATTAGACGGTTTCCTTTGTGTTTATTGTATTTTTTAGTAAATTTAGGGTTGTTTTATTTATCGTACTTTTGATGTCAATCTTTAAAATCCAGAAAAATGAATAAAATATTTGTATTCATAGCACTTTTTTGTGTCACTATTGCCTTTTCGCAAACAAAGAACTATTTAGACAAACCTTATTTTGAGACCAATGCCATGGTTGACACTCTGGTAACACCTGATCGTATTTTTATGCAAATCAACATCAGCGAAAGCGATACAAAAGGGAAGATCTCTATCGAGTAATTGGAGGGGAAAATGTATCATACTTTAAAAGGACTGGGTATTGATACAGGTGAGAATTTACGGGTTGACGATATGTCAAGCAAT
>JAOZTG010000053.1:0-3962 GCA_029939235.1 Flavobacteriaceae bacterium | reverse complement strand
AAGCAATATTCATTTCTTCAAGAAGTTATGCTCAAAACTATGCTCAAAATGATTTTCAAATAAGAATGAAAGCTGAAGTAGCACCTGTGGCTGCTGCAGCGCCTATAGAAGTAGAATTTAAAAAAATAAAGATCAGCAGTTCCATTAATGTGATATTTGAGTTGCAATAAATTAGAATATTTTTAAATAGAGGATAAATAAGTCAGAATAATGAAGTATAAGAACCTGGGAGCAAATATTAGAGAAAATGTAAAGCGTTATCAGCATAAAAATGCTGTTTACTATAAAAGTAAATCCGAATGGAAAGGAATATCATGGAAGGATTTTGGAGCTCAAATTGAAAATTTTTCATTGGCTTTATTAAATTTTGGTGTTGATGCACAACAAAATGTGGCTATTTATGCGCAAAATATGCCGGAATGGATCGTAGCTGATCTTGCCATAATGAGTATCAGGGCAGTAACTGTTCCACTTTATGCTACAAATTCGGCAAAAGAAGTGGAATATATTGTGAACGATGCGGAGATAAGTGTGTTATTTGTTGGAGAACAGGAGCAATATGATGAAGCTGTAAAACTATTGAAGGATAATAAATTCTTAAATCTTATAGTTGCATTCCGTGAGGATATTCAATTGAATGGATCAGATAATTCCATTTACTTAAAAGATTTTATTTTATCAGAACCTATTGAAAGAGCCAATATTGAATTACAAAAAAGATATGACGAAAGTAAATTGTCTGATCTTGCCTGTATTATTTACACATCAGGCACAACCGGTGAACCTAAAGGAGTGATGCTGGACCATGCAAATTTTGTGGATACGATCAAAGCACATGAAATTGAACTGGAATTTTCTGATAAAGAATCATCATTGAGTTTTTTACCGCTGTCACATGTATTTGAGCACAACTGGGTGTTACTTTGCTTACATAACGGAATTGAAGTATATTTTAATGAGAGTCCGAAATTGATAGCAAATGCTTTAAAAGAAGTCAAACCGAATTATATGTGTGCAGTTCCAAGGTTTTATGAAAAGATCTATGGAGCCATTCAGGAAGCCATCAACACTTCTTCTGTAGTAAAAAATGAATTGTTGAAATGGGCTGTATCGGTAGGGGAAAAATACAATAATGAATTTAAAAGATATAACAAAGAACCATCTGCAATTTTAAAAACAAAGTATAAAATTGCTGATAAACTGGTATTGGGTAAATTGAAAGATATTTTTGGAGGTGAGATCAAAATGATGCCATGTGGTGGAGCACCGGTGGATGCCAGCATTGTGGCCTATTTTCATGCTATTGGGATCAATGTAAAAGTAGGTTACGGTTTGACGGAAACCATGGCAACTGTTACACTTTTTAGTGATACTGATATAGAATTTGCCTCTGTAGGGAAAACTCTGGCAGGTTCAGAAATTAAAATTGGTGATAATAATGAAATTCTGGTGAGAGGTCCGGGTGTTATGAAAGGCTATTATAAAAAGCAGAAACAAACAGAAGAAACTTTTATAGGTGAATGGTTAAGAACGGGAGATGCCGGAAGAATTGATGAACAAGGAAATCTATATATAACAGATAGAATCAAAGACCTGATGAAAACTTCAGGAGGTAAATATATTGCACCTCAAAAGTTAGAAACTGTTTTGATCAATGATGCCTTTATTGATCAAATAGCTATTATTGGAGATCAAAAGAAGTATGTATCTGCTTTGATGGTTCCAAATTTTGATGCTTTAAAAGAGTATGCCAAAAAGAACAAAATCAGTTTTGAATCTGTTGAAGACCTAATAAGTAATAGTCATATTATTGAAATGTTTAAGGAACGTTTTGACGAATTACAAAAGAGTTTTTCTGGTTTTGAAAAAATAAAGAAATTCACATTACTTCCTAAGGAATTCTCTATTGCTGCCGGTGAACTAACTGCCACTTTAAAACTGAAGCGTAAAATTATAACGAAGAAGTACAAAGAGCTTATTGATAAAATGTATGGGGAGTAATATACTTTGTTTGTATAGGTTTACAGTAAAAAAACTACTTAACAATTCCAAAATGGCAATATTTAACAATTAGAATTAAATTGTGGGTACCATCACATTGTAAAATTTGTAAAAACTAATTATTTTGAGAATATAAATGTTCTTTTGGCATATTTTTTGAGCGAAAAGTTACTCATAATAAGGGAGGATAATATTAGATTCGAAACGCAATTCAGAAACTATATTACAGTTTGAGGCAATGCCTTTTTTTAAAATAGTAAACGCATGATCATTCAGAAGAAAAATTTAACTTTATTGTTGTTTTGTTGTATTTTTTCCTTGAATTTATTTGGGCAATCTACCGGTTATATTCGAGGGAAGGTTTTAGATTCGTTAACCAAAGAGCCAATTTCTTTTTCAACTATTTTACTGAAACAAAATAATTTAGGAATTTCTGCGAATGAGGAAGGCGATTTTATATTTAAGATTAATTCAATTTTTCAATCTGACACTTTAATGATTTCAAATATAGGGTATGTTAGAAAATTAATTAATTTTAAGGAACTTAGTATTGAAAAAGTAAATTATATTTATTTGAATCCTGCTGTTATACAATTAAATGAGGTTGAATTAATAGCTTTAGGGAAAAAGAAAAATTCAAAAAAACTTAAGATAAATTCAAAGGAACTCATTAAAAGAGCTATAGAGAATATAAGTAAAAACTATCCTGTAAAACCTTTTACTTATGTTTCGTATTATCGGGATTATTTAAAAAAAGACAAAGATTATATTAACCTAAATGAGGCAATTGTTCAGACAATTGATTATGGATTCAATGAAGACCATACTTTGAATAATTTTAGATTGTTGGATTATAAAAAGAATTTGAATTTTTTAAGAAAAGATTTACCATTACAATATGACACGATAATGGGACCAAATTATGCTAATCCAAATAAGTTTATTCCCAATGCAACTTTGAGTAATCAAGGAGGAAATGAGCTTTTTATTCTTATGGCTCATGATGCAATTAGAAATTTTAAAACAAATTCATTTTCATTTATTTATAAATTTTCAAAGGATTTTTTGGCTAATCATGACTTTTCTAAAATCAACCCAGTTTATAATAATGATTTACTACTTTATAAGATTAAATTCCATACAAAAAAAGAGGTTAATGCTGGATCGATTATTGCATTTGGTGAAATATTTATTCAGCCAAATGATTATTCCATACATAAACTTGATTATACCTGTTTTGATAGAAATAATCAACAAAATATTTTTAACATTATACTTGAATATGGATACTCAAAGGATTCGTTAATGCACTTAAAATATATCTCATTTAACAACTTATTTAGTATTATAGATTTAACTGATACTACTTATTTCAGAGTATTAAAGACAATCAAATATGATACATATATAAAATTAAAAATGAGCAACATTGTTGATCCAAAATCTGTAAGGAAAAAAAGTTACTATAATTTTATGGTTGGAGATAAAAAGCTGAAAGTTAAACGAATTGTTGTAAAGGATAGTACAATAATTGTTAATTTCAATAATTCTAAACTTGAACCTTATAAAGCTACTATAAATGGTAATAGTTTTAAGGATATTAATGGGAACATGTTAAATCAAAAAAAGATAATAGACTACTACCAATACCGAGAATTATTTGTTCAGGAATACAATCAGAAATTACAATTTAAGGATAGTTGCTATATAGGGAACAAGCCTTTATTTAGTAACTGTATTTCAAAGTTTAATGGAAACAATAAATATTGGATGAATACACCTGTAGGCATCAAACATGATATCAAATAAATAGTGTTCAAATATTTAGTTAAAATTTGCTGGTTGGTTTTATTTGTGGGTAGCAGGTCAATTAAAATATTTAAAGTAAAAATATTGCTCAATAAAATGTATGTGGAATAAAGATTTTAGGTTTTGGGTTTAAGGTTTCGGGTTTATTCCTT
>JAOZTG010000197.1:1911-5356 GCA_029939235.1 Flavobacteriaceae bacterium | reverse complement strand
CAGTCGTGTGCACATTGTAAAGTGCTATTTTAATAATTTTCACGTTTTTTTATATAGCAGATTACTTATTTTTTAGTATCATTGCTCTATGCGAAAAATATTACTGTTTTTGTTCTTTTTAAGTTTCTCTTTTCATCTTTTTTCACAAGAAAAAGAAGATATGAAAAGTGATACCATCCCACAAATGAAAGCCGTAACGCTCAAAGGAAAGATTATTAGTATTATTGATAGAAAACCTCTTCAAAGTGCCCATATTATCAACTTAAACTCTGTTAAAGGTACCGTTACAACCAATAAAGGACTCTTTGAAATTCCTGCAAAGGTAAATGACACTATTTTTGTATCCTATATTGGTTATCAATCTGTTAAGTTAAAAATTACCAATGACCTTTTAAAAGGAAATGAACTGGAAATTGCAATTCATGAAAAAATTGTCAATATCGATGAGATAACTATCAAATCACATAAACTTATTGGTGTTTTGGTAGTAGATGCTAAAAATGTACCGCAAAATTCTTATAGCCGTATTCATATTAACGGTTTACCTCAAGCTTATGAAATTGGGAATTCATACAACAGGAATTATAATTCAGGACTTGGAGCCCTATTTAATCCCGTTGATTTTTGGTATAATAAATTTGGTAAAAAGCCAAAAGAATTGAAAAGACTAAAAAAAATGAAGGAGAGTGATCAAATGAGGAATATCATGGAGCAAAATTATAGTCGAGAAATTATGATGGACTATTTGGATATGAGTAGGAAAGAACTGAACGATCTGCTAACCGAGTGTAATTACTCAGGAAGGTTTATTAACAAGGCCAGTGACCTGCAAATTATAGAGGCGGTTTTGGAGTGTTATGAAAATTATCGTGCCGTTCAAAAAGGAGTCGTTAAAAAGGATATAATCCGCATTATGGATACGGTGTATTAATATTCCTTCTTACCCATTATAACACACCCCTACCCTCTCATTCTGCATAACTATCCGGAGGGAAAAAAAGCCTGATGTACTAAGCTTTTCCTGTGTGGTTTAAAAAATTGATCTGCTGACTCTTTTCATGATGGTAAAGTCATCTGATCAATTGTACTCAATTTAAAAAAAATAAGGGCTAATTTAAATCGTAAATCGTATAGCTGTTAACTAATATTCAACTTCTTAACTTTGACATTTTTAACATCCAGTTTTTCAAAAACAGAGTTATTTGATACATATTCGGGTACGATTCCTTTTAATCTTCTTACGATCTCATCATTTGAAATATCGTCTGTACCTGTTAGATGTTCAATTTTAAGTTTTATTTCCTTTACGTTGATGTTTTCGGTTTTCGCAATTAAAATTTTCTTATTGTAGGTAGGAATTGTATTTTCTTCGTTGCTTAAAAGTTCTTCGTATAATTTTTCACCGGGTCGTAAACCGGAAATGTGTATATCAATATCTTCCGGATATTTCAATCCACTCAAGTGGATCATTTTTTTTGCGAGATCAAATATTTTAACGGATTGTCCCATATCAAAAACATAGATCTCTCCTCCATTACCCATTACACCGGCTTCCAGCACAAGCTGACAAGCCTCAGGAATGGTCATAAAGAAACGTGTAATTTCCTTATGTGTTACGGTTAACGGACCTCCTTTATCAATTTGTTTTTTAAACAATGGAATGACAGAACCATTAGATCCTAAAACATTTCCAAACCGTGTAGTAACAAATTTTGTTTTTCCTTCTGTATTTAAGCAATTAGCATAAATTTCAGATACACGTTTGGTAGCTCCCATCACATTAGTAGGGTTTACAGCTTTATCCGTTGAGACCATGATAAATTTTTTGACATGGTTCTTTAAAGCTAAATTCATCAACAAACTTGTACCAAAAACATTTACTTTTACCGCTTCATACGGATTATCTTCCATTAACGGAACGTGTTTATAAGCAGCTGCATGAAATAATAAATCAATCTTATACGTTGAAAAAATATCATTTAGTCGTTTGCTATTTCTAACATCTGCCAGTTCAATAGCAAAATTTTCAATTTTGTTTCGAACAAAGTCTTGTTGCAATTCATACAGATCCGATTCAGCCTGATCTAAAAGAATCAATTCTTTATAATTGAAATTACTAATCTGATGTGCTATTTCACTCCCTATTGAACCGGCAGCCCCCGTAATCATGATCACTTTATTTTCAAATGCCTTTTGTAGAACCGGATTGTCAATTTGGATAGGAGTTCTACCCAAAAGATCTTCAATTTTAACTTCTTCTATTTGTCCAACATGCAGTTTACCATCGATCCATTGATCTACCGGTGGAACCATTTTTATGGTAATCGGCAATTTTGTTAAAGCATCTACTTTCTCAAAAAGAGTAAAAGGTTTTATATTTTGAATAGAAACAACTATTTCATCAATTTGATTTTTTTTGATAAATTTTTCATCAAGACTTTTTGGATCATAAATCTTTACACGATTGAATTGTTTTCCTATTTTTAGTTTATTATCATCTAAAAAACCTGCAATCTTATAATTTCCCTGCAAACTAGTACTCAGTGTATTATAAGTTAATAATCCAGAATCTCCTGCTCCATAGATCAAAACATTCTTTGGCTTTTTATAACTCGTAACAATTCTGTTAAACAAATACTTAAAAATAAACCTACTGGAAATTAAAAAAATAATATTTAATAAATAATGAATGATGATGATCCCAAACGGAATATATAAATGTGGAAAAAATTTAAATTTATTTAATAAAAGTGTACTTAACATTAAAGTAACTGCAATAAAGGTAACCGACCAAAATACATTTACTGCATCTCTTGTACCTGTATGCCTTACAATGCCCTTAAATGATCCAATGACCAAAAAGCCAATCAGAGAGACAATTGCAACATAGGGCAATTGACCCACAAAATCATGCGAACCAAAATTCAGGGTAAAATTAAATCGAATTAAATAAGCCAGGAAAAAGGCCTGTAAACTCATTGAAATATCGATCAGCAACACAATCCACCGAGAGGTATAAGTGGACTTATTTTTTAAATAAGATTTGATCATTTAATTAAGCTATTTATTTATACAAAGGTAAGGAAGATTATCTATTTAACATTTTATTAAGAGATAATTATTTGAATACTGGCTCTTGTCAATTTTTATATGAGCAGTATTTTACAACTCATTTGAATGATATCATTACCATGAAAAGGGGAATCTTTTGAATGTTCCTTTTAACTATCTCAGGTTCAGGCTCATCACTTACAATTCATACTAAAAATTCTTTAACAACTATTCTTATCCTCTCCTCTACTTTTTTAAGATCTTCTATACTTAAATTATAAGCACTTAGTAAACAAAAACCTCTTTCAAATGGTTCTACTGATATTTTAATGGAACATCGTTAAATTTATTTCTTATTCTTTTTTTCGATAAAAAAAGAATCAAAAAAATCTTT
>JAOZTG010000197.1:0-1811 GCA_029939235.1 Flavobacteriaceae bacterium | reverse complement strand
TTTCCATTAAATTTATTGCAGCACCTTTCACATAAATAAAGGAAAAAGTTTGAAGGGAGAAGTAATTATAACTCATCACTCAAAATTCATAATTCAAGAAGATCCTCCACAATCCGCTCACTTGTCTTCCCATCCCATAAATAAGGTATCTCCCCTGCTTTCCAGTCTCCTGCATGCAGTTTTTCCATAAAAGGTGCAATATTATCCGGATTTGTTCCAACAAGCTCATTTGTCCCTATGGTAATTGTTTCGGGTCTTTCCGTATTATCACGAAGCGTCATACAAGGAACTTTCATTACGGTTGTTTCTTCGGTAATTCCACCGGAATCTGTAATCATAGCAAATGAATTTTTTACCAGATAATTAAATTCCAAATAGCCTAAAGGCTCTATCATATGTAAATTATTTGCCTCTATACCAATACCTTTCAAAATCTTGGCTGTACGGGGGTGAACCGGAAAAACAATAGGCATTCCCTTTGCTCCTTTTACAATTTCATCAATAAGATTCTTTAACTGTGCTTCTTCATCAACGTTGGCAGGGCGATGAAGCGTCATTACAAAATATTCTTTCTCTTTTAGACCCAGTTCATCCCATGCCAATGATTTTTGAAAGCGATCCATATTTTTAAGTAAAGTATCAATCATTGTATTTCCAACATAACGAATTTTACTTTCTTCATGTCCCAAATTTCGCAGATTCTCATTGGCAACTTCACTGGTAGTATAAAAAATATCTGTAATAGAATCGGTAACCATTCGATTGATCTCTTCCGGCATCGTAATATCGTTAGAGCGTATTCCTCCTTCCACATGAATTACGCCAACTCCCAGTTTTTTAGCAGCTATACTGCATGCCATGGTAGAAGTTACATCACCCACTACGAGAACCCAGTCAGATATTCCATTAAAAGTAGTCTTTAATTCAGGAGATTCCCACGTTTCGCTATCGCTACTCTCGGAATGACGGTTCAAGAGTAAGGCCTCATATCGTTCCATGATCCTGGCGGTTTGTTCTGCCTGTGTCCCAGAACCTACTTCAAGATTCACATGGGGTTCAGGAATACCAAGTTGTTCAAAAAAAGACCCCGACATTTTTTTATCGTAATGTTGTCCGGTATGAATGAGTCTGTACTGTATTTGGTCGCTTACTTTTTCTAATGCTGCAATGATGGGAGCAATTTTCATAAAATTGGGTCTAGCTCCTGCGATGATGTCTAGTTTCATTATAAATGTTTATTTGTTGATTGGTGTAATTGATTAAACGTGTAATTGTTTATTTGTTGTATTAGTGAGTGAATTTTGCATATTAATATAGGTTATCATTTAAGTCGTTTGGTAGGAATGATAACTGATACTATCATGTCATTCCTGCCAAAACTGGCATGCAGGATTAGGAAATAGAGTACGAACGTGGAAGAATCTTTCATTAATCACCTGTGTGTAGTATTCCTTTTTTTTTGACAACATTAAAATATACCTTTTTCAATTTTACTTATTTTTAATAATCTTTTTAGGGTTCTGACGGGTATCAAATATATCATAGATTTTTATAATTTGATTTAAACTATCGATGGTGTAGATTATTTTATAATTTTTAGAAATCAAACTTCTATATTCTTGTTTTCTATTTTTAAGAAGCTCTTCATATTGCCCTATAAAAGGATTATTCTCGAGTTTTTCGATATCTGCAATAATAGATTGAACAATTTTAAGCGATACAGTTATACTAACTCTTTTTTCATAATAATCAAAAATATTGTCGAGCTGTTCACTGGCAAACTCTGACCAGATTATTCTATTTCTCTTCAC
>JAOZTG010000196.1:1519-5418 GCA_029939235.1 Flavobacteriaceae bacterium | reverse complement strand
CCTGTCCGGCATGAGGACATAAAAATAAATATTCCATTAAAATAGCAGTAGAACCTTAAAAATAAATACACATTATTATTCTTTATAATTTTAGTAAGTATTTTAAAAAAATCATTTTTTATAAAACATTAAATATAATGCATAACTTATCATAACTATTTAAATTATTTATATATAAATATAATTATCAATATATTATGAATTATTTAAAATAGTTTTATTTTATTATAGTTTTAATTAATTTTACATAAATAATTGATAATAAACTACCTCGAGGCAGAGCGTTGGGGAGTTAAACCCAAAAAGTATTAAAATATAAATCGAATGAAAAAAATATTACTTCTTTCAATTCTGGCAATAGCTTCGATTTCATGTAAAGAAACAAAAGAAAAATCTGTTAAAAAGGAAGCTTCTATTGAAACGGTAACTCAAACAACAACGGTAACTCCTGAAAATTATGGCTTGGCTGAGACTCAGGAGATCATGAATGGTTATGTGAAGAAGATTGCTAAAGCCACAGGTACAAATGGTACAGGCGTGATCATGAATGTAAGAGAGGGTGCAGATTCTAAAGACAGGACGATTATGCGTATTAACTTCGACACCATCTACTCCTCCTTTATCAGCCCACAAAAGCTTATTTTGATGGCTCATGGAAAAAACCGGAGCTTATTGAAGTTAAATAGTTTTAAAGAGATTAGTAGATACTTTTACAACAAATATTGAATTTATGGTAATAAAGATCAGTTCAGTAAAATCATTTTTTCCTATGAAATTAACAATTTCTATTTTAGTATTTCTTCTTTCTATTCCTATAGTTCATTCTCAGGAAAAAAAAGAGGATCAAAACCCTTTGTATTCTAATAAATTTGTTATTAGTGCAGGTCTATATTCATCGGCTAAAACCATAGGTATAAGAGTAAATGGATCTGGGGAAAATCAATTAATAGACTTTAAAGAAGCTTTTGATCTAAATAATAATGAGATCACCTTTTTCGGAAATTTTAATTGGAGATTTTCAAAAAAATGGACTTTATCAGCTGAATACTTTAGTGTAAAAAACGGAAATAAATGGGAATTAGATGAAGATATACACTGGGGTGATGTTACATTTAAAGAAGGTAGTAACGTAAAAATTGGTTTTAGTTTAGATATGTACAGGGTTTTTGTTGGCAGATCTGTTTTGCAAAAAACAAAACATGAATTGGGTATTGGTTTAGGAATTCATGATTTACAAGTGGGTGCATATATTACAGGAGATGCCTATATAAATAATGATGATTATAATTTTGAAAGAAGATCTGTTAGTGCCAATGCACCGCTACCAAACATTGGTTTTTGGTATTATTATTTTCCTACTTCAAAATGGGGATTAACTGCTAATATAGATTTGTTCGGTTTAACAGTTGATGAATATTTTGGAAGTTTATATAATGTTAGAGCTGGTGTTAATTATCAAATATTTAAAAATTTTGGGGTAGGATTAAGTTATCGTTATTTTAAATTTACAGCAAAAGTGGATAAGAAATATTGGAATGGAAAATTTAATATGATCTTCCAGGGTCCTTTATTATCAATAAGTGGTACTTTTTAATCTCTTTAGCCCACACTAATCATAAAAACAATGGTACTACCAGTAATTTAGTGGAAAGGATAACAAATGTGCCTATGCTTAAATATGTTCATAACTAAATAAAATATATTTTAATTAGAACCTACATAATCAGCGTTTTAGCAGAAATACCTATTCTACTTTTACAATATTATAAATTGGCATATTGTAAGATAAAAAAGTAGTTCAAAACCCATATTTTAAAAACTTAAGCATATTCTTTAACCCTTTTCCCGGACGGAATAATATTCTTGCTTTTCTTATGTTTTTAATTTTAAAATCTTTTTTATTTAGTGTTCCGACTGAACTGACACTTATTTGATAACTACCCAAACCACCTAAACGTACAATACGTCCATCTTTTAATTCATTAATAATATTTTGTTCTAAGGCTATTAAAACACCATAACAATCAGCTTTTGACATGCTGGTTTGATCAGAAACCAATTCCGAAAGCATTTCAAGATCCGTATCTCCTCTAGAGACTGTAGTAGCATAATATTTTAACTCATCCAGTTTTCTTGGGTTTCGATTGCCTATAACTTTTACTTTTATTGTCATAATGTATGTTTATCTTTATTAGATTTATTCTTCTTAGGAAAGAAATAGTATTTCTTCCTTATCAATATCTATTTTTATAGGTATAAAGGTAGTAAAAGTTGAAGTACTTTTAGTTAAATGTTCAAGTACTATTATATAAAACCTCAAGTACTTTTATAGTTTTAATAGTATAGTTTTAATAAAATCATTTAAAGGTCAGTAGATACTTGTATATAATAATTACATTTTACATTATTGAAAACAGTTAATTGAATTTTGATGTATTTCCAAGCTGATACCAGATAGCTATCTACTGACCTTTAAAGCATATTTTAATGTGTAATTTTCAATAAATGCTTCTTTTAATTATTCACATGTTAAATCCCGTGATAAACATGATATATAATGTATTAATTAAGTTTTAAATTCCTATAAATTATTTATATAACTGATTTATTGGAATTTAAAATATATTCAACATGTTTTTAGGAATATATTGCTATTCATTATATTTAAGGAATTTTAATATCTATGATATTAAAAATAGATAGATTTTAAACCTAATAGTAATTTACTGATTTATTTAATTACAGTGCAAAAAAAAATACATATTTTAATTGTTCTTTTTCTATTGGGAAGCTTCTCTTTCTGCAATGCACAAAGCTTTTTTAGTAAGTTTAAAGATTCGGTTGATGGAGCTTTGGATGTTAGTTATTTTTTAAAAGATCTGCATGGAGTACTTCCAATTATTTCACCTATTACAGAACCGGCAGTTGGCTATGGAGGTGTTGGAGCATTGTTATATTTTATTACTAAAAAACCAAAAGATGGTACTGATAAAATTCCAATTCCAGATATTGCTGGTGCTGGTGGCGGACTTACCCAAAACGGTACCTGGTTTGCTGGTTTAGGATATCTTGGTTTTTGGAAAGAAGACAAGATCCGATATCGTGGTGTCGTGGGCTATGGAGATATTAATCTAAAATATTATAGAAGCCTGAATTTAATTCCCAAGGAAATTTCAGCTGAATTTGGTATTAAAAGTACATTTATATTACAACAGGTAAAGTTTCGTTTGGGTGACAGTGATTTTTTTCTGGGAGGAAAATATACCTTCGGTAAAACGAATGTACAATTTCCAAAAATATTTGACTTCCCTGAGATAGATCCTTTAGTGATGGATTTTACCAATAGTGGTGTTTCAGTAATCGGTGAATTTGAAAATTATAAAAATGTTTTTTCTCCAAATAATGGAATGAGAATCCATTTGGACTATCTCCAGAATCTTGAATTTCTTGGAAGCGACAGAAATTGGGGAAAAGTAACCTTTTCTTCTGTATTTTATTTTCCTGTTAACCATTTTTGGACTCCTGCCATTCGGGTAGAATCCATATTGGCAACGGGCGATGCTCCTTTTTATCAAAAACCTTTTGTTGCTTTAAGAGGTGTGCCTGTTATGAGGTACCAGGGGGACCTGACGATACTTGCTGAAACAGAACAATCATTCAATATTAATTCTTCAAGATGGGATTTAGTGGGATTTGGAGGGATTGGAACTGCTTTCAGATCTATTGAAAAAATGGAAGCAGGAGATTTAGCATGGAGTGCAGGTGGTGGTTTTAGATACATGTTGGCTCGTCTATTTGGATTAAAGATGGGAATTGATGTTGCCAGAGGACCGGAAGACTGGGCCTTTTATGTAGTATTTGGGTCAGCATGGTTAAGATAAAAAATTGGGTGTTAAAAT
>JAOZTG010000196.1:0-1419 GCA_029939235.1 Flavobacteriaceae bacterium | reverse complement strand
CTTTTATGTAGTATTTGGGTCAGCATGGTTAAGATAAAAAATTGGGTGTTAAAATGTTTATAAAATAACAGAATATAAAAAGGGAGTAAAATGGATATAAAAAATATAATGATTGCCGGAGGTGGAACACTCGGTTCACAAATAGCCTGGCAAACTGCCTTTTATGGATTTGAAGTAACGGTTTACGATGCCTTTGAAAAAGGGCTCGAAACCAGTAAAACACTCCATAAACAATATGCTGATCTTTTTATAAATACAAGAGGTGCCTCACATGAAGATATTTACAATACCCTAACAAGATTGAATTACACAACAAATCTTGAACAAGCTGTTAAAAACGCAGATCTGGTGAGCGAATCTATTCCTGAAGTCGTTAATATCAAAAAAAGTTTTTATAACGAATTAGGTAAAGTTGCTCCCAATAAGACCATCTTTACAACCAACTCCTCCACTACCCTGCCAAGTCAGTATGCTAAAGAAACCGGTCGTCCGGAAAAATTTCTTGCTTTGCATTTTGCCAATGGTATCTGGGATGCCAATGTTGGAGAAATAATGGGGCATCCGGGAACGGATCCAAAAATATACGATCGTGTGGCTAAATTTGCCGAAGAAATTGGAATGGTACCGGTACACATAAAAAAAGAACAAAATGGTTATGTTCTAAACTCATTATTAGTTCCTTTATTAAATGCTTCAGCCGATCTATTGATAAATGATGTATCAGATATTGAAAGTATTGATAAGACATGGATGATCTCGACAAGGTCCCCATTTGGTCCTTTTGGTATTATGGATATGATAGGAATGCAAACCATGTATAATTTAGATATACTTTGGGGTGAAAAATTAAAAGACCAAAACATTCTCAACCGTGCAGCTTATATCAAGGAAAATTATATAGAAAAAGGAAAAATGGGAATGAATTCGGGAGAAGGATTTTATAAATATCCAAATCCCGCATATTCCAAACCAGATTTTTTGAAATAGTAAATAATAAATGGAGGAAAATAAAAAAACAAGTCAGCTCCGGGCTTCAACATCATCAAATACGTAAAATATTAAATTAAACTTTTTAAACAATGAAAAAAACAACATTATTACTAACACTAGCTTTAGTACTTATATTAAGTTCATGTAACGATAAAAAAGAGAAAACCGAAAAAAAGGAAAATACTACAGAAGTTTCTACAAAAACGAAAATAACAAAAGTTACAACGGAAAACTACGGTCTGGCAGAGACACAAGAAATTTTGACCGAAAAGGTGAAGCGAATTGCAAAAGCGACTGGTACTAATGGTACAGGAGTGATTATGCATGTAAAAGCTGGAGCAAGTCCAAAGGATAAAGTGATTATGCGTCTTAATTTTGATACCAAATACTCTTGGTTAGTGTTAGACCTTACTGAACCAGCAACTATTA
>JAOZTG010000195.1 GCA_029939235.1 Flavobacteriaceae bacterium | reverse complement strand
AATTCAAAAATCAATTGGAGATTTACCACAAAAGACTCAAGAATAAAACTAAAAAGACTTTATCCGTCAATTGAAGTTTGACATGACACTAGTACGAAAGTGGTACGATATGTACCTATTTTGATGCATTTTAGTAGGCAGACGGCTGACTTATAAAATTGATGTACGATCATTATTAGCTAGGTAGTGTCTTAATTAATAATTTTAGTTTAAATTAAAAACAACCAAAAACTAACGTTATCTGGCAAATATATCTTATAAAAGTTTATTTTTATATGGATTTAACAAGTTATTGCCCATTAAAATGAAGAGCATTATATTTATATCTCTGTTTATTTGTCTTGGAACAATAAAAGCTCAGGAAGTTGATACATTTTATTTACATTATCCAATTTCTTATAAAGACACAATAATCTACAAGCGAATTATTCAATTTGATAAGAATGATAGTTTATATCATGTTCAGGATTACTATCCAAATGATTCTATTCAAATGGAAGGAACCTATAGTTCTTTTGATAAGACCATCAAAGAAGGTAGCCTTTGGTGTAATTATAAGACGAATACTAAAGAAGGTGAGTTTAAAGTTTGGTATAAAAATGGACAAATTGAACGCAAAGCTAATTATTCAAAGGGATTAAGGGATGGACTTCACGAATATTGGTATTCTAACGGTCAACGAGAGTCAATACAGAATTATTCAAATGGACAAAAACACGGAAAATGCACTTGGTGGAACGATGATGGTTCTTTACAAAATAAAATAGTGTTCGAAAAGGGTTTGAATCAAAATCCAAAAGACACCAGCTACCATTACATATCATATACCCCTAAAGCATATAATGATGACCCATTGAAAAAATGGCCTTTGATAATTTATCTACACGGTGGTTCAAGTAGAGGAACAGACACAATTAAACTTTACTCGAATGGTATACCTGATCAAATTTGGAGAGGACGAGAATTTCCTTTTGTCATTGTTGCACCTCAATGTCCTATTAACCAGCGATGGTCTACCGACAATTGGTTTGAAAACTTCTATGAAGAAATAACAACAAAATATAGAGTGGATACTAATAGGGTTTACTTGACCGGCCTAAGTTTAGGAGCTTCCGGAACATGGTTTTTGGCAATAAAATATCCAGAAATATTTGCAGCTATTGCCCCGATGAGTGGATTTACACGACATATTGATTATATTATGAAAAATACGGATAAATTAATTGATATGCCTATTTGGGCTTATCATGGGAAATTAGATAGAGTCGTAGAATTTGAGGATACTGAATGGATGATTAATAAATTAAAAAGGGGGAATCAAGATTTAAAATTTACAGTTATACCTGAAGGAGGACATGGGATTCATTGGTTTGAGTATCCAAAACAAGAATTATATGATTGGTTTCTAAAATTTGATAAGAGAAATAAGAATTAACAGGCAATAACCATATGAACAAGAAGGGAAGAAAATGGAAATAACAATAAGAATAGAAAACATAAACGATTATTATGATGTTTATAATTTAAACAAAATTGCTTTTAAAGAAGATGAAGAGGCAAGATTGGTAGATCTTTTGAGAAAAAGCACTGCTTTTATTCCAGAACTTTCGATTGTTGCAATAATCGAAGATAATATTGTTGGACATATTTTATTTACGAAAATTAAGATAATTGACGATAAAGGGAATCAAAATGAAAGTTTAGCACTTGCTCCAATGGCAGTTTCTCCAAATTATCAGAAATCTGGAATTGGAGGTCAGTTAATAAAAAAAGGGCTTGACAAAGCAAGAGAAATGAATTTCAAATCAGTGATTGTTTTAGGACACGAAAAATATTATCCTAAATTTGGATTTGAGCCTACAACGAAATGGGGAATTACTTCGCCTTATGATGTTCCGACTAATGTGTTTATGGGGCTTGAACTTGTAGATGATGGACTTAAAAATGTTAGCGGAATAGTTCAATACGCAAAAGAATTTGACAAGGTATGATTATGAAACTGGAAGATTTAGGATATAATATAGATTTAGAAAATTACCGAAAAGACCAAGGTTTTGATTCATTTGAGGTTGGGCGGGTTATTTCTGAACATAAAGAAAGATATATTGTAAAAACAACTGACAAAGAAAGAGAAGGTGAGATAATTGGCAATCTGCGTTATTCAGCAAATGACAGGTCTGATTTTCCAGCAGTTGGTGACTGGGTTGCAATTTCTGAATATGATGACGATAAAGTTCTCATTCATTCCGTTTTTCCAAGAAAAACCATTCTTGAAAGACAAGCAGTTGGAAAACAGGGGGAGAAACAAATTATTGCAACAAATATTGATTTTGCTATTATTGTGCAAGCAGTTGATAGGGATTTTAACATCAACCGAATAGAAAGGTATCTGACTATTTGTTACACATCTAATGTAAAACCAATTATCATTTTAAATAAGATTGACCTTGTAGAAGAAATCGAGTTAAAAAAAATGATTGCTAATGTTGAAGATAGAATAAAGCAAGTGCCAATACTTACAATAAGTAATGAAACCCTAATTGGCATTGATAAATTAAAAGAAAATATCATAAAAGGGAAAACCTATTGCTTATTAGGTTCATCAGGAGTGGGAAAATCAACTCTCCTAAACAATCTTTCGGGGAAAGAACTAATGAAAACAAACACAATTAGTTCAAGTACAAATAGAGGGCGACATGTTACAACTCACAGAGAATTATTAGTTCTTGATAACGGAGGGATTTTAATTGATAATCCGGGAATGAGAGAAATTGGGATTGTTGATTCGGCAGATGGATTAGAAATTACATTTGAAACAATTGTAAAACTATCCGAAGAATGTAAATTTAACGATTGCACACATACAACAGAAATAGGTTGTGCAGTTTTATCAGCCTTGGAAAGTGGAGAGATAGATAAATCGTCATATGAAAACTATTTGAAAATGGGACGAGAAAATGATCATTATGAATCTACTATTGCCGAAAGACGAAAGAAAGATAAGAGTTTTGGGAAAATGGTCAATAAAGCAATAAAAAATAAAAATAAAAACAAGTACTAAGCAGACCACAAATCAATAATATTTAAAAGATGGACATTAAAGAACTCAATATAAGATCAAACATTGAGCAAGATAAAAAACTAACAAACAAATATGTTTATTTTGAAAAGCTGCTTGATGAATTAAAAAAAAGGGAAATGCCATCAGAGATTGTGAATTTAATTAACCAAAATATTGATGAGATTAATTCATTTTCCGGTTCGAATAAGGATTTACAAAAACAGATTCGTAAATCACAATCTAATATTTTGAAATTGATAGAGAAAGAACTAAAACTTGTACCCAAAAATCTTTATCGTACTAGATGGATGGTTATTGGAATGACAGTTTTTGGAGTTCCTCTTGGAATGGCGTTTGGTGCAAGTTTAGATAATATGGCATTTTTAGGAATAGGTATACCAATAGGAATGGTAATAGGAATGGCTATAGGTGCAGGAATGGACAAAAAAGCATTTGAAGAAGGAAGGCAAATTGATTTGGAAATTAAGCACTAAGCACAATAAAAGTTATATTTATTTTATAATTTTCAAATCTTGTGCTAATTTTGGACAATACTTTTAAAATACTATCGCTCAACGCGTTAAAATCATCTTTTTTAGTAGTACTATAGTTTACTTGATTTTTACATGTTACAATCTTAGGAGACTTATGTCCATTTTTGATTTTAAAACCTTAATGAGCAAGATTAAAGCTTATTTATCTTCAATTTCATATCATTTTCAGCCTTTATACAGCAAAATGGAGGCGTTTTTAGTTGATTTAAGTTGTTTCATGAAAAGTAAAACTCAATCAAGTAAATATCTTATCTTTAACCTAAATTAAATAGGGTTTTTGCACAGACTCCCATTAGTAGCAATTATGAAATTCTATATCATAATATCATTATCCTTGATTGTATTGTTCACCTGCAACACAGGAATCAAGAAGAAAGACACAAAGGAAAGTACCATTATCCAAGAAGAGGATACGTATATCAGTATCTCACGTGATAAATATAAAGATCAATTATATGGTTTTTGGTTGGGTGAGTGCATTGCTAATTGGACAGGTTTGGTTACAGAGATGGATAAAATAGGAAACATTGGAGAAATAAAAACTGGAGATTTCTACACTAGAGAGGATTGGGGCAAACTCGATCAACCCAGTATATGGGGAGATGGAGTTCCTAGTGATTTATCTCCCACTATTGATTTTGTATTCAAGGACACCTTTGAAATATGGGGTGCAGATGACGATACAGATATTGAGTATATGTATCAATATCTGCTTTATACCCACAAGAGCAGTTTGCTGTCCGCAGAGCAAATCCGAAATGGTTGGTTAAAACATATAAAATCTGAAGAAGAAAATTATTTATGGGTATCCAATCAAAAAGCATTTGATTTAATGAAAGATGGTGTTTTTCCTCCCGAAACAGGGAGCCCAAACCTAAACGAAAATTTTTATATGATCGATGCTCAATTAACCACTGAGATATTTGGCTTGTTCGCACCTGCAAGACCAGACGTTGCAACTAAAATTGCTCATCTACCCATTCAAACCGTTGCAAGGAAAGAAGCCGAAGATATTTCAATGTTTTATGTAACGATGTATTCTCTGGCTTCTATGAATAGCGATAAAACTATGAGACAAAGAATAGAATGGATGGCCAATAAGGCACGAAAGGTTCTTCCTGATGGTACATACCCGGCTCAAATGTTTGATTATTCACAAAAATTATTCAAGTCAGGTATCCCGTGGGAGCAAACAAGAGATTCAATTTACTTTAGGTATCAGGTCAAACAGGAAGATGGATATAATATTACCTCAAAAAACTTGTATTGCAATGGCTGTTTTGCAGCAGGCATAAACTTTGCCGCAAGCTTGATAAGCTTGTTTTACGGAGAAGGTAATTTCAAAGAAACGATAAAAATCGGAACGCTAACAGGATGGGACTCAGATAATCCAACTGCAACTTGGGGCGGATTAATTGGTTTTATGATTGGAAAAGATGGCATAGAAGAAACTTTCGGTAAAAGATTTTCAAATCAATATAATATTCATAGAACTAGACAAAATTTCCCCAATAATGGTATTGACTCTTTTGAAAACATGGCCCAAAAAGGGCTAATTGTGACAGATAGAGTTGTAAAAGAAGAAATTGGTGGAACAATTGATCCAGAAAAAAACACATGGATTATCCCACTAAAGATAGTGAATGAATAAAACTTAAAGCTGCTAATTGGACTTGCAACACTAATTAGGACAATTTAGAAGTAGACAAAAGCTATAATTATCATCCAAGTTTCTATTTGAAAATTAGACATCAATATCATGGTTTTTTAAATTCTATATATCAATTCATTAAAATGTTTTATTTTTTACTTGTAG
>JAOZTG010000194.1:1571-5435 GCA_029939235.1 Flavobacteriaceae bacterium | reverse complement strand
AAAAAATGAAATGCCTGTCTGGCATGAGGACATAAAAATAAATATTCCATTAAAATAGCAGTAGAACCAATAAAACTATATGATTGCTGTTGATTATCTTATCAGTAAATAGTTGCGGTCAAAAAAAATGGAAGTATTGACAAAAGCTCTACTTGTTAATAAAACCATCAAGTACATATTAAATCAAAAAGTAAAGTATGTTGTTTTAAAGTTTGTTACAAGAAAAATATATATTTGTAAGGAGAATTAATAAACTTTAAATAAATACACAAAAGATATAGAAATGAAAAAAATTATAGCAGTTTTATTGGTGGTAATGGCCATGTATTCATGTAAAACAGGATCTGATTCTCAAAAAGAGGACTGGATCTATTTATTTGATGGAACGAGTACAAAAGGCTGGAGAGCCTATAATGGAGATGCTTTACCCCCGGGTTGGATTGCAAAAGATGGTGTATTGACTTTTGATACAAAACTGGGATTAGAGCAAAATTACAAAGGAGGTAAGGATATTATTTATAGCGCAGAAAAATTTGATAATTTTGAACTTTATTTAGAATGGAAAATTCCGGAAGGAGGAAATAGTGGAATTTTTTATCATATTGAAGAAGGTTATAAATCAATTCCTGAAATTGCTCCCGAGTATCAGTTGATAGATGACATTAATTATGCAAGAATTCACGATCTTACATCATATAATATTAGCCTTGGGTATACTGAAAATCCTTCAGAATTGAAACCTTTGCAACAAACAGCATCTGATTATGCTATGCATCCGGCTAATCCTAAGAAGAAAATATTAAATCCCGTTGGAGAATGGAATTCTTCTAAAATAGTTTTTACACCCGAAAAAGTGGAACACTGGCTAAATGGCAAAAAGGTTTTGGAATTTGTGCCATGGGACAAAGCATGGAATGAAAAAAAGAATTCTGATAAATGGAAAACAAGTCCGAATTATGGAAAGTTTAAAACTGGTTATATTGGTTTACAAGATCATTCCAGTCCAATATGGTTTAGAAATATAAAAATTAAAAAATTATAATAAATAAGAAATGGATAAAAGAAATTTTCTCAAAACAACCGGTGCTCTAGCCTTAGGTGCATTTTTACCTTCACCTATGTGGGCTTTATCAAAAAACAAACGATTAAGAACAGCTCATATCGGAGTTAGCTCAATGGGAATGTCAGACCTAAAATCTATTTCTTCTCATGAACTGGTAGATGTAGTTGCTCTTTGCGATGTTGATTCAAACGCTTTAAAAGCAGCACAGAAATTACATCCAAAAGCAAAACTGTATGCTGACTACAGAATTCTTTTGAAAGAAATGAGTAATGATATTGATGCTGTTATTGTGTCAACTCCTGATCATACACATGCTCCTGCCTCTATGATGGCCATGGAATTTGGGAAGCCTGTTTATTGTCAAAAACCGTTAACACACCATGTGGTAGAAGCAAGAGCCATGCGAAAGATGGCAGAAGAGAAAAAACTGGTAACCCAAATGGGTATTCAGGTACATTCTTTTTATGATTATAAACTGGCAACTTTGTTGATACAATCAGGAATCATTGGAAAAGTAAAGAGTGTTAGAGCCTGGTCACCAAAAAACTGGGGTTATGACGGTCCGGAACCAAAAGGGTCAGATCCGGTTCCTGAAAATTTAGATTGGAATCTTTGGTTAGGAACTGCCGCAAAAAGACCATATAAGAAAAAAGTTTACCATCCTGGTAACTGGAGAAAACTTTTAGATTATGGTTGCGGTACACTGGGTGATATGGGTGTCCATATTTTTGACACACCTTACAATGCGTTACAATTAGATGTTCCCCGAACTATAAAGAATAGTTGTAGAAAACCTACCGGCTTCGGTTTTCCGGAACATAATGTAGTGACTTATGAATTCCCTGGAACAAAATATACTGCAAATACTTTGAAATGGGTTTGGTATGATGGATCAGGAGCTCCAGGCAAGCACGATGATCTTTTATTACCAAACAATGAAAAACTTCCAGAACAGGGAGCTATGTTTGTTGGTGAAAAAGGTAGACTTTTATTGCCACATTTTATGAAGCTACCTAAACATATTATAAATGGTAAATATGTTGATCTGGATTTGTCAGTAATTAAGAAATCAGATAATTTAGGAGAACCAACAGTTAGTTATGATACAGAAGGAAATAAACATTACCATCAGTTTGTTGATGCATGTTTGGGAAAAGATACTTGTAGTGCGCCATTTTCTTATGCATCCAGACTTACAGAAACAATACTTTTAGGAGTGATTGCCGGACGGTTCCCTAATAAAATATTGCATTGGGATAATAAGAATGCAAAATTTTCTGAAGCGGAAGCAAATCAGTTTTTAGATGCTGCTTATAGAAAGTTTTAACTAATTAACAGGAATTAAATCGATATCCATAAAAAAAGTCAGATGTTGATTCATCTGACTTTTTTACTTTGAGATAAGATTTTTAATTTATCCGTTCATAGACATTAAGAACTCATCATTACTATTGGTGTATTTTATTTTATCACGAACAAATTCCATTGCTTCTATTGGGTTCATATCAGCAAGATATTTACGTAAAACCCACATGCGTTGCACCGTTTTAGCATCTTGTAACAGGTCGTCTTTACGAGTACTTGATTTAACAAGGTCAATTGCAGGATAAATTCTTCTGTTTGAAATATTTCTATCCAGTTGCAATTCCATGTTCCCAGTACCTTTAAATTCTTCAAAGATCACTTCATCCATTTTTGAACCGGTTTCCGTTAAGGCAGTTGCAATAATGGTTAATGAACCTCCGTTTTCAATATTTCTTGCAGCACCAAAGAATCTTTTTGGCTTATGCAGAGCATTTGCGTCAATACCCCCTGATAATATCTTACCAGATGCGGGAGCTACTGTGTTATAGGCTCTGGCCAAACGGGTTATAGAATCCAAGAGAATTACAACATCATGACCACATTCAACCAAACGTTTTGCTTTGTCGATTACAATATTAGCAACGCGAACGTGCTTATCTGCTGATTCGTCAAATGTTGAAGCAATTACTTCACCTTTCACATTTCTTTGCATATCTGTAACTTCTTCCGGACGTTCGTCAACTAATAAAATTATTTGATAAACCTCAGGATGATTAGATGCAATTGCATTGGCAATATCTTTTAATAAAATAGTTTTACCTGTTTTTGGTTGTGCTACGATCATTCCTCTTTGTCCTTTTCCTATTGGAGAAAAAAGGTCAATTATTCGTGTAGATAAATTGCTGCCCTTTTCGGCAAGATTGAATTTTTCCGTTGGAAAAAGAGGTGTCAAATGTTCAAAAGAAACCCTGTCTCTTACAATACTTGGATTTAATCCATTGATCAATGAAACACGAATAAGTGGAAAATACTTTTCACCTTCTTTAGGAGGGCGAACTTTACCTTTAACAGTATCACCAGTTTTTAGTCCAAATAACTTTATTTGAGATTGTGATACATAAATATCATCTGGTGATGATAGATAATTATAATCGGATGATCTTAAAAAACCATATCCATCCGGCATTTTTTCTAAAACACCTTCACTTTCAATGATTCCATCAAACTCATAATCAGGATCACGATATTTACCTTGTTTTTTAAAATCGTTGCTTTTATGCTTTTGTTGATTTTGATCTTTTTGCTGGTTTGGGTTTGCAGGTTTTTTTGTAGGTTGATTTTTATTTACCCGTTGTTCAGGCTTTGAATTAACATTTTGAGCTTTGTTTTGCGGGTTAGGTTTGTTAGTACCTTCTCTTTTGATCTGAGGTTTAGCAACAGGTTTATTACCTGCAGGCTTATTGTCAGTCGTTCTGTTTTCCACAGGTTTGTTCTCT
>JAOZTG010000194.1:0-1471 GCA_029939235.1 Flavobacteriaceae bacterium | reverse complement strand
AGGTCTTTTCTCTGTAGGTCTTTTGTGGGGCTGCTTATTCTCAACTTGTTTTTTTTGAGGAACGTTTTTTTGAGCAGGTTTTGGATTTGATTGTGGCTTGTCTTCAGGCTTAGAAGTCTCTCTGGGAGTAATAGCCTTTTTTTCAATTCTTTTCCTTTTAGGTTTGTTTTGGTCAGTGATCTTTTCTTTAACCTCCTTAGGGTTTGCAGCTTGTACATCTAATATTTGGTATACCAGATCTAGTTTTTTTAATTGTCGAAATTTTGGCACTCCAATTTTTTGTGCAATTTCTTGTAACTCTAGAAGTTTTTTCTCTTTGAGTTCATCTATATCAAACATCATAAATATATGTGGATTAAATTTTAAATTTCTGTAATTGAGAAATATATATTATTAAGTTGTGTATTTTCTGTAATTTTATTTGAGTATTGTAAAAGAAGTGTTTTTACAATGTATTTCGATTTGATTGGGCAATATTACAAAATAAAATTAATATAATATGTTTATTTGTAAAAAAGATTAATGTATTTTTGCGTTCGAATAAAAAACATGCTACAAAGAATTCAATCCATATATTTATTGATCGCTGCAATATTAGCCGGCGGGATTATATATTTACTACCATTATGGACCAATAATAATGGGGAAGAGTTTTTTTTAAATAGTTTAATACAAAGTAGTGACTGGAAACAGATATCGATGGTTGTGGCTTTCGGTTTATCAGGTTTACTATCATTTATAGCTATATTTTTATATAAAAATCGCAAACAACAAATTGGAATTAACAGGTTCAATATTGTTGTAAACTTCTATTTATTAGGAATTATTGTTTATCATTTGCTAATTCTACCTGGAGAAAGTGAAATTTCTGAGAAGGGTATTGGGCTTTTTCTACCTGTTTTAGTGATTGTTTTTTTGGTGCTCGCCAATAAATCAATCCTAAAGGATGAAAAGCTTGTAAAATCTGTAGATCGATTACGATAGTACTAATACCTTAGTTATAGTGTGTAGAAGCCGGTTAATCAAAATTAACCGGCTTTTTTTCGTTTAAATGATATAATGGTTTTCGGGTATATTTAAAAATACTAATTTCCTCTATTGTGTGAAACGTTGTGTGTACATATATTTGTAGTGTAATTATTCAGATAATATTATTACTGATCAGAGATCAAAATAATAATGAATAAGAAAAAAGGGGGAAAAAGGAGAGGAAAATATTTTAGTAAAACATAATTGATTCTCTCCTTATTCAAAAAGTACCAAAGGAAAAAAATTGCTATACAATCCTAATGACATCTTGGAAAACAAAATTCTCTAAAAGAGGTTTTTTATAAGCACGTTTTAATTGTTTATAAATTATACAGATACACTCCATATATATTGGAGAGAAAAATAGGGGAGAAAGGAGAGAAGTGAAATATTTTATTTTTTGAGGGGATCATAAACAAATAACTTCTCTCCTTACTATAAA
>JAOZTG010000193.1 GCA_029939235.1 Flavobacteriaceae bacterium | reverse complement strand
ACTTTATTCTTTAAACTTCTCCTATTTCCTCATACCTTTACAAAAAAATAAAAAATGTTAGGATTAAAATCTGATACGGATATATCATGGGTAAAAATTGCTGAAAATAATTTACAACAACTCCTGACCGATCATGCTTTCGCAGAGCAAAAAGCTGCTGCCGCTGCAGTTTCATTGATTATAAATTATTCAGAAGAAACAGAATTTGTGCAGGCATTGAGCGATCATGCCATTGAAGAAATGGAACATTTTAAAATGGTTCATGAGATCATGGTTGCTCGCAAAATGACCTTAGGGCAAGATCAAAAAAGTGAATATGCCAAACACCTTTCCAAATTCTTTACAAAAACAAAAGACAGACAGCAAAGTTTAATCAACAGGTTGTTGATGGCTGCAATGATCGAAGCACGGAGTTGTGAACGTTTTAGTATACTTTCCAACCATATGGAAGATAAAGAACTGGCAAAATTCTTTGGAGATCTTTTAGCTTCTGAAGCTGGCCATTATTCGTTGTTTTTAGGTTTTGCCCGTAAATTTATGGATAGAGAAACCGTTGATGAATTATGGGATGAATTTTTAACCTACGAAGCAGATTATATGAAACAACAAGGAAAATTACCTTTGGTACATGGATAAAAAATAATGTAACAATTCGGTAATACTCTAAGGTAATAATTACGGATTCCTTTTTTTATAAACCCAATTTTTCAGGGTCTTGATATACATTAAATATTGTAATAATCTGAATGATTTTATTTGTATCATCGATTTTATAAAAGATGATATTATGCTTCGTTAAAACTACTTTGTGAATTTGATTTACTTCGTCATGATAAGGAAATAACAATGGGTTTTTTGAGATTGCATTTTTTATTTCATCTAACTTATCTAAAAATGAGCTAGCTTCTTTTTCTGTCCATCTTTTCAATAGGAAAACTATTGTTTTATTAAGATCTTTTATTGCTCTCTCAGATAATACAATTTTATAATCCATATTTTGCTCTGGTTTCAGCAATTACTTTGTCGAAATCTTGAACTCTTCCGGATTTTATATCCTTCAAACCCTCATCAATTTGCAACTGGAGTCTGGTAGTAGCATCAATATCATCATATAATCTCGCAAGAACTTTGACCTCTTCAATACTAAAGTTATTATTTTTTCTTTTATGATAAAAAGAAGATCTGCTTATTTGTAATTTATCTAATATATAATCCAATTTATAAGGACCTTTTTCAATAAAAACACCTAATTTACCTAAAACAGACTCATATTTCAATATAATATCATACATTTTTGACTTATTTTAAACACAAATATAATCATAATATTGATATAATCTAGTCACTTTTAACTATCAAATTTCAATATAAAAAAATGGTGCTATCACGAATTCCAAAACCAATAGGAAATGGATGAGTAAAAAAGAATAAGTATTAACTTTGATGAATTTCATTAAAATAACAGTAAAACCAAAAAAACAAGTGTTAAACCTGTATATTACCTAACATCTTATTTAGGTTTATAAAAATTATTTAAGCTTTTGTATTACTTAACACCTTTATTCTAAAGCTTTTTGTAATTTTGAATCAATGAAAAATATTATTTTAATTGGAAGTATTATTGGTATCGTAAATAGCTTTATACTAATAATTTACGCCTTAGCCACAAAAAAAGGAAACAAGACTTCCAATATACTTTTTGCCCTTTTGATATTCATGCTAACTTTACGAATCTCAAAATCTATTCTACTTACTTTTTCAGATGGTTTGCATGATCTTTTATTAACTATCGGACTTTCAGGTTTTATGGCAATTGGCCCGGTGTATTACTTTTTTGTTGAATCTGTTATCGATGAAAAGTTCAAATTGAAAGGGCAACAATTAATACATCTACTGCCGTCCATCATTTTTACCTTTATGTGGATCTTTCTTGATGAAATAAGAAGCAATGGAAATATTTGGCATATTTTTTATCGAACGATATTATTGCAATATATGATCTATGTTACTTATGCAATCATAAAATTAAATCTTTCCGCATATAAAAGAGCAGATATTATCAAACAATTGAATATTATCGGTTATTTTCTTTTAGCAATATGGTTTGCATATCTGTTAAATGAAGTTTCCGGTTTTCCATATATCTCCGGAGCGATCCTTTATAGTGTACTGATTTATTTTTCACTTATCATCATACTTAACAAAGGATATATTATCAATTTTTCTAATCCGAAATATCAAAAAACAGGTTTAAAACCCGATGAAAATAATAGGATATTAACAAATCTAAAGCAACTGTTTGAAAAAGATAAAATATACAGATCTAATACAGTTTCTCTTGTAAGTCTTGCTAAAAAATTAAATACAAATACGCATATTCTTTCACAGGTTATTAATGAGAACTACCATAAAACTTATTTTGAGCTTTTAGGCACCTACCGTATGGATGAAGCAAAAATATTATTGCTGCAAAATAAAAAATATAAGGTTTCGGATATTGCTTTTGACATTGGCTATAACTCATTATCAGCATTTAATTCAGCCTTTAAAAAAGCAACCGGTACAACACCCTCAAAATTTCGTGATGAATAAAATAACAAAAAATATCATAGCTGTTTGTATCGTTGTTATACCATTTTATTTATCAGCTTTTTTACAAAAAACACTTATAAATCAATCTGAAATATTCGTCCAAAAATTCCTAGGAATATATATGTTTTTAAGTATTTTGGGAATATCTGTTATTTTACTGACCAACAAATATTTCTTAAAAAACAAGTGGTCTGTTTTTGTTTCTCCCAAAAGTAAAATCATCATTGATATTTCACTGGGGTTCCTACTGTTGAGCTTTTCATATTTTATTATCAGTCTTGGAAATATCACTTATTTCAGATGGATACCAATCGAAGTTGATAATTCAGCAATTATCAATCTCTTTAAAGAAATATTTTCAAATAACCTTTATGCCATCATTATGGTAGGGCCATTTATTTGGTTAAATGAGATCTTTGCAATACTTTCACTTGCTTTTATTCTTAACAACTTATGGCAAATCAGTTATAAAAAACATTGGATATGGATTTCAATTTTTGCCGTTGCAATGCTATTTACACTTCTTCAAATTGATAAGGGCATTCCTTCTATGATAAACACTTTTCTTATCATTTCATTTTCAAATTTTATTTATTACAAATATCGCAGTATTTATCCCTTACTAATTGCCGGTATAATTTATCAAAGTATTGATTTGATCCGTTTTTGGATATATTTTTAAATTACTGATTTACTGTTTTTTACAAATATTATTATTGCTTACGGATAAGGCAGTCAGTTTTATTTAAGTTCTAAAATTAAATTTACTTCAAATTTAAAACTTAATTATGTCCTATTTTATCAAATATATTGTTGTTTACATCATAGAATTAATAACCATCATTATAACTAATTCTATTTAAATTATGAAAACATTCAAATCAATCATAGCATTATTCATGATGGTCTTTATTCCGTTTGGATTTATGCTTTGGTACAGAAACCATCAATCCACCGGATTTGCGACTATTGAATTGATCTTGTACCCTTTGCTTTTTGGAGGGAGTAGTATTTTATTACTCTATGCAATCAAAAAACACTTCCTAAAAGAAGAATTATCCGATTTTAATTCGGGTAAAGGAAGCATTGCAAAAGATATACTTTGGGGATTTATGTTAACTGCCATGTATTTTATACTTTTTTATATAGAAAGAGCAACCTTGAGCAATATTCTGACCTTCAAATCAAATCATGAACTACTTCATTTAATGCTTGATATGAGAAAAAGTCCGCTTCTCCTTATTCTGTGGTTTGGACCAGTTTTATGGATAGGGATCGCACTTTACGAAGAATTGATAAGAGTTTTTATGCTAACGAGTTTTTGGAAATTTTCTAACAATACTTATTGGATTATTTTTTCAATTTTGATTACAGCAATTATTATTGGATTAGCCCACTGGAGTCAGGGCTCTTATGGTGTTGTCACCATTGCCATCAAGAGTTTGGTATCAGGTTATTTCTTTTATAAGATCAGAAGAATTTTACCTTTGGTTATTGCTCATGTTCTATATGATGGAATTCAGGTAGCTTTGCTATTAATTACTTATCCCCAATAATGATGAACCAAATGAAATCTTTTAAAATGCTCTGCCTCATTCTATCTATCATCATCATGGTTTCCTGTAATGATAAACCTATATTTAATGAAACACATATAAAATATCAAAAAAATGAATCATTAGATAGTTTTGCAACCAAAATAAAAGATCACTATAAATTACCGGGCATAGCCATTGCTTTGATAAATAAAAATGAAATAACTGATGTTGTGGTTAAAGGAAAGAATAAAACTATTAACGGAACAAACCTACATTTAAACAGCAAGTTTCAAATAGGATCTTGTGGAAAAGCATTTACATCCTTTTTAGTTGCAACATTGATCGAACAGGGATTTATCAAATGGAACACTAAATTATGTGATATTTTCAAAGATATTAATATCCACCCTGATCTTAAAAATGTAACGTTAAAACAATTACTATCTCATACATCTGGTATTCGGGAATTTTCTTCCGATAAGGAAGTTTTTGCAGTGCATAAAATTATTCCGGAAATAGAAGGAAATACAACTCAAAAAAGAAAAATATTTACAAAATGGAATTTAGAACAAGAACCTTTTTATCCTGTTGGTGAATATCATTATTCCAATGCAGGCTATATCATTATTGCATCTATGCTGGAAGAAATATTTGGCATGTCTTACGAGAATTTAATGAAAAAGAATGTTTTTGACCCTTTGAACTTAAAAACAGCTGAATTTGGTTATCCCTTTATAAAGGATGATTCTCAGCCTTACAGACATATGTTTAGAGATGAAAATAATATAGGAATAACCATCAAGGAAAACAAAAGAACTCCGGATGAAATTTTTAATCCGGCAGGCTTTATCTCCTTATCTATCAATGATTTTGCAAAATTTATTTTAGTAAATAAAAAACTATTGAATAATGAAAAAACACAGTTTAACAAACATGTTTTCAAAGAAATGTTTAAACCCGTAATTGCAATTGAGAACGGCAATGAAATAGCCTTAGGCTGGCAAATTATTTATGTAAATGGCATTAAAACGTTTGGACATACCGGAACTGACAAAACAATTAGAGCAGCTATGTCAATCAATCCAAAAACCGATCAGGCTGTTGTTTTTGCAACAAATATTGGTGATGAAATATCAGAAATTGCTTTGGTAAATGTAATTTTAGAATTGCTTCATTTATGAGTAATGAAGGAGCTATTACACAGAGATTCACAAAGAAAACACAGCGTTTCACAGAGAATGAAAACTGAGTGCTATTTTAAAAATTCAATGGTCATTGGATAATTTGGAGTTTCTCCATTATTTACT
>JAOZTG010000192.1 GCA_029939235.1 Flavobacteriaceae bacterium | reverse complement strand
CTGGTGATGATACCTGGAATGGTATTAAAACAAGTAATAGAGTTTATTTTGGCTGGGGTAGAACATGGAATGCTTCTGTAAGATTTAGATTCTAATATTAAAATAAATATTTTTATAGATCCCACTCTTTTATTCAAAGAGTGGGATTTGTTATTTTATACGGTTCTACCATGATTTTAATGAAAAGGTAAAAATACCCTAAACTTGTATTCAGGGAACTTAAAAAACACCAAAAAAAATCGTCCCGATAAATCGGGACGACGATTGGTTGAAATAAATCAACCAAAATCAACTAACCAAACCTTACTTTAAATATTTTTAAACGTTTTAATAATTAAACGTTGTCATTTTCTATTTGTTGTTAGCAAGAACATTTTATTCTCTACAGTGCAAAATAAAACAATATTCATGCCATTTTGTCTTAAAGAGTCGTTAAACTTATCTTAATAAGTCAAAAGGAGGGGATAAATACTTTGAAATAATAAGTACAATATACAAATATAGGTTTTTTAAAAAAACAGCAAAATATTCCGTTGATTGCAATACTAAATCTTTAAATTTTTCGTTTAATATGATGTGTAATTTTAAACATTCTTGCTATGAAATTTTTAAAAATACTCCCCGTTATTCTTCTTTTTTCACTTAGCTCATTTGCCCAGTCTTTTGATGGTAAAGGGGATTCTAAAATCAATGTAGGTTATGATCTTTACGGTCACGGAAATGGAATTAAAGGAACCTTTGATATAGGTTTATGCGAACTTTTTACTGTTGGTATTGGTGCT
Organism: Flavobacteriaceae bacterium; assembly: GCA_029939235.1. Taxonomy (GTDB): domain Bacteria; phylum Bacteroidota; class Bacteroidia; order Flavobacteriales; family Flavobacteriaceae; genus Lutimonas. The sequence continues at coordinate 4,667 of JAOZTG010000192.1, read as the reverse complement.
GCATACTACTTTGATAATGAGGACCACGATTACTATCTTTTTGGAAGAACTGCATTGCACCTTGGTTTATTACTCGATTTTCCGTCTCAATTAGACATATATCCAGGTATTAGTGTTGGGTATTTATCCGGTAACGATGTTGGTTTCGCAGGTTATCTGGGAATAAGATATTTCTTTTCCGAAAAAATTGGTGTTTATGCTGAGATCGGAAATACAGGTTCTATTGGCTTGAGTTTTTCTTTATAAAACTATGGGTAGTAAACAGTTTCTAACTGTTTAACCCCCGTAACTTTAAAGAAAAATGTTTGTTGGCTAACAGAGTATTCAATTACCGCTTCATCCTTTTGCAGATCAAAAGGGAAGTCTTTGTCGAGATTAGGAAGTTTATTCCCATATTCATCTATGCTATTACCAGACATGTTCAAGTCTTGTTTCAAACTTGACCTGTTACCTATTAAGGTAAAAGTATTGCTCCTAATTTCAGGAACAACTTTATACTTATGATTTTGAAAGAAAATATTTGAAAACGCTAAATTGGTTGTATCGAAGTTTCCAACAATTTTAATAGTCAATCCCTGATCTCCTTTTTTGCCTCCGGCCCAGTTAAAATATGTTTTTTCATTAACAGTGAAAGGAATATCTTTTTGTACACTTTGGGTTTTACACTGTGTAAAACTAAGGAATATTGTAAAAATTATAGTGTAACTAATAGTCTTTGTTATTTGATTCATCATAGGTCTTTAAATTAATATGCTCTTTCTTTTTTTCCTTCATAAAAATTCATAAAGGCCTTATTTACAACTCTCATTCCTCCTTTTGTTGGATAATTTCCGGTAAAATACCAGTCTCCAGGATGGTTAGGAATTGCTTTGTGTAAATTATCAATCGATTGGAAAATAATTTCTACATCGGCATTGATACTCTCTGTTTTTAATAACTCGGCAATCTTATTAGAGATCTGCTCAGCTGAAAAAGGATTGTATATCTCTTTTACATAATTCTCAGGATCGGGGTTATCAATATTATCTTTACATTTTTGATAAATATCTTCAATGATATGATATTTGTTATGGTCTTTCAGTAATTCTAAAGTAGCTTTAAAAGCAATAAATTCTTCCAGTCTTGCCATATCAATACCATAGCAATCAGGATAGCGAATTTGAGGAGCAGAAGAAACAACAACTATCTTTTTTGGATTTAATCTATCCAGTATTTTGATGATACTCTTTTTTAATGTGGTCCCTCTAACGATACTGTCATCAATTATTACCAAATTATCTGTTGGCTTTACAACACCATAAGTTACATCATATACGTGGGCAACAAGATCATCCCGACTATTATCATCTGCAATAAAAGTTCGCAATTTGGCATCTTTGACCGCTATTTTTTCAATTCTGGGTCTGACAGATAATAATTCGGTTAATTTTTTAGCTGAAATATTTTTATTGCCATTTAGAATAACATCTAATTTATGTCTATTAAGATAATCTTCAGCCGCTTCAGAAATACCAAAAAAAGAGGTTTCAGCTGTATTAGGTATATAAGAAAAAACAGTATTATTCATATCATGATCAATATATTCCAATACTTTAGGAAATATCAATTTTCCTAAATTCTTACGTTCTTCATAAATATCAGCATCACTTCCGCGAGAAAAATAAATCCGCTCAAACGAGCATGCCTGATTTGGTAATTGATCCATTACCTGTTTAACACTAATATCACCATCTTTTTTAATGATTAAAGCATGAGCTCTTTCAATTTCTTTTACTTTATCAATATCAACATCAAAAACAGTTTGTATTACCGGGCGTTCTGAGGCAACTACCACTACTTCATCATCCTGATAATAATAAGCAGGTCTGATTCCTGCAGGATCTCTTAATACAAATGCATCACCATGCCCTAATAAGCCAGCCATAGCATAACCTCCATCCCAGTTTTTGGAAGATCGTTTAAGAATTTTTTGAATGTTTAATTCTTTTGCAATATGCTCAGATGCATCTTTTTTACTGATTCCTTTTTGTTTAAACTGATAATACAGATCCAATACCTCATCATCTAAAAAGTGTCCTATCTTTTCCATAATAGTAACGGTATCGGTATTTTCTTTCGGGTGCTGACCAATTTCAATAAGTTCCTGTAATAATTCACTTGAGTTGGTCATATTAAAATTACCGGCAACAATTAAATTTTTATGCTTCCAGTTATTTTGACGAAGAAAAGGGTGAACACTTTCAATACTGTTTTTCCCAAAAGTACCATAGCGAACATGTCCTAAAAACAAATTGCCTATATAAGGCATATTTTCTATTTGCCATTGTATATCATTTGTCTTTTCAGGGTTTTCCTTCATCACACCGTTCAGGCGTTCGTTTATGATAGCAAAAACATCCTGAATAGGTTGCTGTTCGTTTGATCTTACCCTGCTGATATATCGAGTACCGGGTTTTACATCAAATTTCACACTGGCAAATCCGGCACCATCCTGTCCGCGATTGTGTTGCTTTTCCATCAATAAATACATTTTATTGATACCGTAAAAAGCAGTTCCGTATTTATCTTTATAATATTGTAATGGCTTTAGCAATCTTACCAAAGCAATACCACATTCGTGTTTAATAGCGTCACTCATCGCAAACTATTTAAAACTAATTTAATTTAATTTCAAATTGGGTCAATTCTTTAAATTGTCTCAATCTATCTTGTATTTCCTGATGACTTAAATTAACCATTCTCTCCGTTCCAAATTTTTCAACACTAAATGATGCTAAATTTGAACCATAAATTACAGCTCTTTTCATATTTTCAAATGAAATATCGTGCGTGCTTGCAAGGTAGCCAATAAAACCACCGGCAAATGTATCTCCTGCTCCAGTAGGATCAAAAACCTCTTCTAATGGTAAAGCAGGTGCAAAAAATACTTTTCCTTTATTAAACAATAAAGCCCCGTGTTCTCCTTTTTTAATAATTACATATTTAGGACCCATTTTTTGGATAACCTGGGCGGCTTTCACTAAAGAATATTCACCACTTAATTGCCTGGCCTCTTCATCATTGATCGTGATTACATCAATTTTACTAATCACATCCATTAATTCATCCAAGGCATTGTCCATCCAGAAATTCATCGTATCCAAAACTACTAATTTTGGTCTTTCAGGAATTTGTTTTATTACAGACATTTGAACAGCGGGATGCAAGTTACCAAGCATTAAAAAATCACAATCTTTAAACCCTTCCGGTACAACCGGTTTAAAATCAGCCAATACATTTAATTCTGTTGTTAAAGTATCTCTAAAATTTAAATCGTTATGGTATTTACCACTCCAAAAGAAAGTTTTCCCATCTTCAATAATTTCAACGCCACTTGTATCAATATTTTTATCATTCAGCATTTGCAGATATTCCTTTGGAAAATCACCCCCTACAACGGAAACAATTCCACTTTCCACTCCAAAATGTGATGCTGATAAACCAATATAAGTTGCAGCACCTCCTAATATCTTATCTGTTTTCCCAAACGGAGTTTCAATAGCATCAAAAGCTACAGTTCCTACGATTAAAAGTTTTCCCATGTATTGACTATTTATGTATTTTTGCAAAAATAAGTTTAAAAAATGACTATTAAAGAAATACAAGAAGAAATTATTGATGAGTTTGATATGTTTGATGACTGGATGGAACGTTATGAATATATCATTGAAATGGGCAAATCCCTTGAGATCATTGACTCTTCAAAAAAAAATGATGAGAACTTGATCAATGGATGTCAGTCAAAAGTTTGGTTACAAGCAGACTATATGGATGGTAAGGTAGCTTTTACAGCTGATAGTGATGCCATTTTAACCAAAGGAATTATTGCTTTGTTATTAAGGGTTTATACCAATCAAACTCCAAAAGATATATTGGATACTGAACCTTTTTTTATTGATGAAATTGGGTTAAAGGAACACCTCTCTCCTACCCGTGCAAACGGATTGGTCTCCATGGTGAAACAGTTAAAACTCTACGCCCTTGCCTTTCAAACAAAAAATAGTTAATACTATTTCGCTATCATTATTATTACAGTATCTTTGCCCTTATTTAGAATGATTTTAAAGAGAAGCAATGGATACCAAAGAAAAAGAGATTCTGGGTGTGAAAATAGTTGAAATGATCAAGACTATTTTTGACCCTGAAATTCCTGTTGATGTTTATGAACTGGGATTAATCTATGACGTTTTTGTAAATGAAGATAAAGATGTTAAGATCTTAATGACCTTAACCACACCTAATTGTCCGGTGGCAGAGACTTTACCAATGGAGGTTGAAGAGAAAGTAAGAAGTTTAGATGAAGTAAGAAATGCAGAGGTTGAAATTACATTTGACCCTCCATGGACACAAGATATGATGAGTGAAGAAGCTAAATTAGAATTAGGTTTCTTATAGTATTTGAATTTTAGTATGTCAAATGAAATCGCAAACAGAGTTGCCAGCAGTCAATTGGTAAATATTGATCTCGAAGATTTTTATCCGGAAGGAGAAAGGGTATTGTTTGATATTAAGGACTGGTTGTTTGCCGGGCAAATTTTAAAGGAAAAAGATTTTAGAGGATCCGTTAAAGATCACGACTGGACAGCCTATCAAAATAAATTTGTTGCATTGATCTGTTCTGCCGACGC
>JAOZTG010000052.1:17322-18494 GCA_029939235.1 Flavobacteriaceae bacterium | reverse complement strand
TTACAAAGGCAATTTCCTTTTTAATTCTTCCACAATATTATAGACTGCCGGACAAACCTCTGTATTTTTTAAAGTAAGACTGGTTAACTGAATAAATTTTCTTCTGTTGGTATGTGGATATTCACTACAGGCTTTTGGTCTAACATCATAAATAAAACAGGTATTATCGCTATCTAAAAAAGTACAGGGAGCCTCTTTTAAAACCATAAAATCATCTTCATCTCTTTGCAAATACTGATCTACAAAGTTTCTTTCTTTCATTTTAAGATATTTAGAAATTCTGCTGATATCTTTTTCTGTAAAGATCGGACTGGTAGTTTTACAACAATTCGCACAAGCCAGACAATCCGTTTTTGCAAACTCTTCATCATGCAGTTCCTGCATCAACAGATCAAGTCTCTTTGGCTTTTTCTTTTTCAGCTTTGCAAAATATTTTTTTGTTTCCAGGTGCTTCTCTTTTGCCTTTTTAGGTAATTCTTCTAATATTTTGTCCATTTTTATATTTTGAAAGTCAAAATTAATATAATCATTAGAAAATAGTTATTTTTGCGCCACAAAATTTAGCATATGCAAATTCAGGAAATATTAGAAGTAGAAGTAATCAAAGGAATCAAATCCATTTACAATGTTGAAATTCCAAAAGTTGAATTTCAGGATACCCGTAAAGATTTTGAAGGTGATATTACAATTGTCGTTTTTCCCCTATTAAAATTCATCAAGGGAAATCCTTTTGAAATTGCCACCAAACTTGGTACTTATTTAAAAGAATCCGTTTCTGAAATATCTGATTTCAATGTAGTGAAAGGGTTTTTGAATATTGTTATTTCCGATACTTACTTTTTAAATTCCTTCACAGAAATATATACATCAGAAAATTATGGAATCGTGGAACCATCACCAGAAAATAAATCGGTTATGGTTGAATATTCTTCTCCAAACACGAACAAACCGTTGCATTTAGGTCATATTCGAAATAATTTATTAGGTTATTCTGTTGCCGAGATCATCAAAGCATCCGGCTATAAGGTTTATAAAACACAAATTATAAACGACAGAGGAATTCATATCTGCAAAAGCATGCTGGCCTGGGAAAAATTTGGAAATAATGAGACGCCTGAAAGTACCGGATTAAAAGGAGATAAACTGGTTGGTAATTATTATGTGAAATTTGA
>JAOZTG010000052.1:0-17222 GCA_029939235.1 Flavobacteriaceae bacterium | reverse complement strand
TATTTATTAGGTAAGGATATTGTTGCTGATGGTTTAGAAAAAGGCGTTTTTTACAAAAAAGAAGATGGTTCTGTTTGGATCGATCTTACAGAAGATGGGTTGGATGAAAAAATTGTTTTAAGAGCTGATGGTACAGCCGTTTACATGACCCAGGATATTGGAACAGCCATACAGAGAATAAAAGATCATCCGGACATCAATTCAATGGTTTACACCGTTGGAAATGAACAGGATTACCATTTTAAAGTGTTATTCCTGATCTTAAAAAAATTAGGTTATGAATGGGCCAATCATTTATATCACTTATCTTATGGAATGGTGGATCTTCCGGAAGGAAAAATGAAATCAAGAGAAGGCACCGTTGTAGATGCTGATGATCTGATGAATGAAATGAGCAATACTGCAAAAGAAATTTCACAGGAACTTGGCAAACTGGATGACTATAATGAAAATGAAAAAAATAAACTTTACAAGATCATAGGTTTAGGAGCTTTGAAATATTATATCCTTAAAGTAGACCCAAAAAGAAGAATTTTATTCAACCCAAAAGAATCTATTGATTTTAACGGTAATACCGGTCCGTTTATTCAATATACCTACGCCCGTATTCAATCTATTTTACGCAAAGCTGATTTTGACTATACCCAAAATATTTTGGATATTGAACTACATCCAAAAGAGAAGGAGTTGATCAAGCAAATTCAAAATTATCCTGAGATCATCCAAAATGCTGCTAAAAATTTAAGTCCGGCATTGATTGCTAATTATACTTATGAACTGGTAAAGGATTATAATTCTTTTTACCAAAGTGTACCTATTTTGGGTTCTGATAATAAAACTGAAAAAGTTCTTAGAACACAACTTTCTTATAAAGTAAGTTATATCATTAAAAATGCATTCAAATTATTAGGAATTGATGTCCCGGCAAGGATGTAATTTCACGTCTTAGCAAAAATTCATTTTTCCTTTATTAAGTTTGCTTAGTGAAATAAAAGTGTTAACTTCGTTTTATTAAATACTAACATACACAGTGTATTTTTTTACAATTACTATGAAATTAAAAAGATTGATATTACCCCTTGCTATCATCTTAATTTCTTTTGTTTCACATGCACAATTGATCATGATTGATGGTGAGACTGGAGATTACAAATATGAAGATGTAATTTCCGTTGAAGGAATTTCAAAAGCACAAATCCTTGAAAGATCCAATCAATGGATAAATGAATACTACGATACAAATACTCCTGTAGAGATAGATTCCATGGGGTTTACCACAACAGTAAAATATGAATTCAAATGGAAATTTATTCAAAAATATATTCCCATTGAATTATTTTATGAAGTTTCTGTTAAAGCAAAAGATAACAGGTATAAATATACTATATCAAATTTACAAATTGGAAAAACCGTAAATGGCAATGTAGATGCCTATCCTTTAAAAATTTATATTGAAAGGTTTCCTACCAAATATCAGATCAATATCGAAGAACCTATCGATACCGAAATTACTAAAGCTCTTGAAAGTTTAAATCATTTTGTTTTAAATGATAAACTAAAAGATGACAAGGATGATTGGTAACTAAAGCTCTAAAACCCTTTCTAAAGCCATCCCCCGGGATGCCTTGATCAAAATAACAGTATTTTTAATCTGACTAAAATCAAATTTATTTTTAAAGCTTTCAAAGCTGCTAAATTGTTTCGTTTTTGTATTGTTGGTTTTTACTTTTAAAAAATTATCTCCAATCAATATCAATGAATCTAACATGATATCTTCAGCTTGTTTAGTAATTTGAGAGTGCTCTGCCAAACTGTTTTCTCCTATTTCAAACATATCACCTAAAATGGCCATTTTATTTTTATCAGTTAATTGAGATAAATTCTCCAAAGCAACTTTCATACTGTTTGGATTGGCATTATAAGCATCTAAAATGATCTTGTTGGTCCCTTTGATTATGATCTGAGATCTGTTATTTGCAGGAATATAATTTTCGATGGCTTCTTTTATTCTTGCATCCGGAACTTTAAAATATTTTCCAATTGCAATTGCCGTTGCCATATTCATATAGTTATATTTTCCAATCAATTTACTTTTGATAATCTGTTTATCGAATTTTAAATTTACAAATGGATCTGCTGAAATAAAGTCTATCGGATAATCAGACATTAAGGCAGCAAAAGTTATCCTGCTTATACTTTTTGATCTATCCATTTGTACCTCATCATTCGCATTTACAAATACAATTTTATCATTTTTTTCTATATGTCTGTAAAGCTCTGTTTTTGCTTCTATAACTCCTTCTAAACTTCCAAATCCTTCCAAATGTACTTTTCCAAAATTAGTGATATAGCCATAGTCCGGTAAAGCGATATTACACAGTGTATCAATTTCATTAGGATGATTTGCACCCATTTCAACAACCCCAATCTCCAAACCCGGTTGCATACCAAGCAATGTCAAAGGAACTCCAATATGATTATTTAAATTACCCTTTGTAGCTACACACTTAAATTTTTTAGATAGTACAGCATTCACAAGTTCTTTCGTAGTAGTTTTTCCATTACTTCCTGTTAAAGCAATGATTGGAATATTTAATTGCTGTCTGTGATATTTTGCCAATTCCTGAAGTGTTGACATAACACTCTTAACAAGGATCATTCTTTTATTAGTTTGAAATTCAACCTCATCAATTATTGCAAAATCAGCACCTTTTTCTAAGGCTTCTCCAGCATATTTATTACCGTTAAAATTATCTCCTTTCAGGGCGAAAAATATTGAATCATGCAGATCTGCTCTGGTATCAGTAGTAACCCTATAGGATCGTTTATATAAATTGTAAATTTCTTTAATTTCCACAAGACTAAATTTAATCAAAAAGTAAATGTAAAAAAAAACTCAATATCATCGATTGATATTGAGTTTTTATTGTTTAGTCAATAAAATTCTTTTATTTTCTACCTTCTTTTCTTCTCCTTGAATGTGACATTTGGCCTAATTTATCGGTTGCACATCTAAATCCAATATAGTTAGTCGCCATATATTCTGGCAGATATCTTCTCTGTGCAGGATCCAACCAAAAAGCTCTGTCTTTCCATGATCCGCCTTTATAAACTCTTGTTTGATCACTGATCAAAGTGTTTCGGTTTTTAGTGTCATACTGTTGAATGATCAATCCACTTTCACCAATTTGTCTAGGTATTTGAGGTGAATTATACATTCTTGGTTTAGCACCTTCTTCATCTTCATCTTTAAAGAATTGTTTTGTAGAAGCCAGATCACCATCCTTGCTATCAATATTGTATGCCTTTTCATAGTTATTTCTCATGAATGCATCACGCTTGGTAATTGGAACATACTTTATACTTCCAGGCAGATCTTTTGGTACGATCTTTCCATTATCAAGTGTGTCGAATTCAACATTGTTATAGTCAACTACAACAACATTTCCTTCCTTATCGATCATTTTTTTCTCAAATACATTTCCTCTAAAGTAACTAAAGTCATTTGCATCATTATCAATAATTGGCCTGTAAACATCTGCTACCCATTCTGCAACATTACCACTCATATCGTATAAACCAAATGCATTAGGTTTGTATGATCTTATTCTCATGGTGATATCAGCTCCATCATTACTCCATCCCGCTAAACCACTATAATCTCCTTTACCTTGTTTAAAGTTTGCCATCTGGTCACCTTGATATCTTCTTGAAGATTCACGTGTTGAATTTCCATTCCATGAATATTTTTTTCGACCTCTAATGGAGTTATATTCTCTGTTTTCAATTAAAGCTTTTGCTGCATATTCCCATTCTGCTTCTGTTGGTAATCTAAATCTTTGTGCTAAAATTCCATCTGATATTTTTACGTGACGACCGGTAAAATCTCCTTTAGATTTTGTCTCTCCTTTTGGTTTTTTAGAATAATCTTTAATTCCTTTATAATAAATAGAAGAATCACCATCAAATAACAAAGTAGGATTTGCCAAGTAAGTTTCTGTATCAAATCGGTGAGCACCCTCAACTTTTAACGAGTCCATATCAAAAAGTGTATGTAATACCCCTTTGTCAACTAAAATTTTCTCATTAACTCTATCGGTTCTCCAATCACAATAATCGTTTGCTTGTCTCCATGAAACTCCAACTACAGGATATTCAGCATAAGCCGGGTGGCGTAAATAATTCTCAGTTAACAGCTCATTAAAACCTAAAGTATTTCTCCAAACCAACGTATCTGGCAATGCAGCCTGATAGATCTTTCTATAGGTATCATCGGATGGAGGATAAACTCTTTCTAAATATTGAAGATACAACAAGTACTCAATATTCGTAACCTCTGCTTCATCCATAAAAAATGAACGAACCTGTTGTTTAACAGGAGTTGTATTCCAGTCAAACATCACATCATCCTGTACACTACCCATGGTAAAAGTACCTCCTTCAATCAAAACCATTCCCGGAGGCGGTGGCTGATCTCTGTAATTTGAATTTGCCTGAAATGCACCATACTTCGGATTATTATATTCCCATCCGGTTAGTGTGGATACACTTTTATTACTTTTTCCGCAACTCGTAAGAACTATAGTTGCTAGAATTAAAAGTAATACTTTGTTACTGCTAAACTTTTTCATAATTTATTGTTTGATTGTTTAAATAAATTTAAAAATTCAATTTATTCCTCTTTAATTTGCTATTTTTATTTTTGGTTTCAATTCTTGTATAACGATTGTTTTATTTCTTTATTATATGTATTGTTGTAAAATATTAAGAAATGAAAACAGATTCAAAATATCATGTGTTATAAAAAGTCCATTTTTTATTTTATTCTCCTATTCCATACATTGGCCTTTACAGCTCAAAATGTGGAAACTAAAAACTTAAGTCTAAAATGGAATGACCAAGTATCTGTTAAAATAAACAAAAACCTGTCATTTACACTTCCTTTAGTTGAGAACAATTTTATCAACGAATTTAATGTCCCCACGTATACCACTTCATTTAACGTCCAAAAAAACGTATTCGTACGAGATTATCAAATAAAAAATGTTAAATTTTCAATACTTCCTAATAATCTTTCAAAAAATATAATAAAAGATAAAATTCCTAAGAGTTTGGTAAGTGATTTTTCTATCCGCAAAGGTAGGAGTAATTCTTTAGCTATTTTAATAATAAGTCCATTAATTATGGTAAACGGACAAATTAAAAAAGTGGAATCCTTTACTTTAGAGTATTCTTTGACAGAAAATACGATTAGAAATAAAAAAGCACCTTTGCCAATTTACAAGTCCAATTCGGTTCTTGCGACCGGAACCTGGTATAAATTCTCTATTGATACAACAGGAATATTTAAAATTGACAAGAATTTATTACAAAAGATTGGAGTAAACACTGGTAATCTGGATCCTAAAAATATTAGGATTTTTGGAAATGGCGGCAATATTTTACCCCAGGCAAACAGTGAATTCAGATATGATGATCTGCAAGAAAATGCAATCTATGTGGAAGGAGAAGCAGATGGCTCTTTTGATAATAATGATTTTATTCTGTTTTACGGAAAAGGTTCCCATTCATGGGATATAAATACAGATCAATTCAAATCATCTAAACATCAAAACAATATTTACAGTGATAAAGCCTATTATTTTATCACCGTTGATAATGGAACAGGCAAAAGGGTCAGGCAAGCAAATGAAATCACACTCCCAAGCAGTGAACAAATAACTACTTTTCAGGATTTTTTAGTCCACGAAATAGATAAAGTAAACCTTTTTGCAAACGGACAGCAATGGCTGGGTGAAGATTTCAGTTTTAATGAGAACCAAACTTTTACATTCAACTTTGATAATATAGACAACACCCAGGAAATCACCTTAAGGCTGCGGGCTGCGGCGATAGCATTCACAAATACAAATATGAATGCAAAAATTAATGGAACAGATATAGTAAACCTAAACTTCAGGGCATTATCAACCTCTTCTTATGCACTTGCAAGACCTGCTGAAATGGATGGAAGCACCGCTGTAAATCAAGGGAATCTTCATGTCGAAATTTCATTTAACAATCAGGGAAATCCTTCTGCAAAAGCTTATTTGGATTATATTGAAATACTTGGAACAAAACATTTAATTGCTGATAATGAACAGTTTTCATTTAGAAACATTCATACAAAAGAGGCTAATAAAATATATGAATATCATATTCAAAACAAATCCAATATCACCCAATTATGGGATGTTAGTAATTATATAAATCCGAAGGTAATAAAAGATCTGTCTACTGGTGGAAACGATTTTGTTTTCAAATCAATTGGAGGAGATTTAAAGGAATTTATAGTTATCAATGAAAATGACTACTTAATTCCGGAAACGGTAGATGATAATAAAGTTGAAAATCAAAATTTACATAAATTAAAAGATGTTGATTATATAATTATTACACAGGATTATTTGATGAGCGAAGCTGAAAGACTTGCTGATCACCACAGAAACAACTCAGATTTAAACACAAAAGTAATTGAGCTCAACCAAATTTATAATGAATTTGGCTCTGGTTCACCGGATATTACCGCAATAAGAGATTTTGTTCGTCTTTTATATTTCAATGCATCTTCTGAAAATAACAGAATTAAATATGTTTGTCTGTTTGGCGACTCTTCTTTTGATTTTAAAGATAGAATAACCGACAATAATAATGTTATACCTGCTTTTCAATCATTTGAAAGTTTTAATTTAGTAACTTCATATGTAACAGATGATTATTTCGGTTTTATGGAGGAGGATGAAGGCGAGTTAAAAGGACCGGATCTGCAGGATGTTGCTACCGGAAGATTCCCGGTCACATCACTACAGGAAGCAAAAGAAATGATTGACAAAACATTGAATTATTACCATAGCAATTCTTATGGCGACTGGAGAAACAGTTTAACTTTTGTTGCTGATGACCCCGATAGACCAAGTGAATTTATTTTGCAAAAAGCAGTAGATGATATTGCTGAAGACATCAAAGCAAACAAACCAGGTTTCAATATAAAAAAAATATATGCAGATGCACATCAACAGGAAACTTCAGCAGGTGGTGAAAGGTATCCTACTGTAAATGAAGCCATCACCAATGCTGTAGAAACCGGCACTTTGGTAGTTGATTACTTTGGGCATGGTGGTGTGAATGGATGGGCAGAGGAAAGAATTTTGGAAGTCCCTCAAATACAGGCCTGGAACAATTTTAATACTCTCCCCTTGTTTGTTACCGTTACTTGCGAATTCTCAAGATTTGACAATCCTTTAAAACCAACTGCCGGTGAATATACTTTATGGAATAAAAATGGTGGTGCAGTAAATATGATCAGTACCACACGTGAAATTTTCATCAGTTTAGGACAAGCTTTCAATCGTGATTTGGTTGGAAAATTATTCTCTTTCAATGATGAGACCTATACGATTTCTGAAGCGTTGATGTATTCTAAACATAATTTTACATCTGCCCAACGCTTTTTTATCTATGATTTTGGCGATCCGGCCATGAAACTTGCTCAGCCAAAACCAAATATTATCATCACCAAGATCAATGACAAAGATATTATACAAACAAAAGACACTTTAAAAGCTTTGTCACATATCAAATTAGAAGGTGTCATTACAGATAAAAATAACCAGATCATAAATGATTATAACGGTACTTTATCAACCATTATTTACGACAAGGCATTGGATAAAACCACACTCGATAATAATAATTTTGGTAAAAAAATGGAATTCACCTCTATTGAAAGTAAAATTTTTAGAGGTAAAGCATCCGTAACGAATGGTGCTTTCACATTTGATTTTATCGTTCCAAAAGATATTCGAATTGCCTATGGTAATGCCAAAATAAGTTTATATGGCAATGATAACTCTACGGATAAGTGGGGTTACAATTTAGACGTAACCATTGGAGGAATAAATACGAATGCAGAGGAAGATATTGAAGGCCCTGTTATTAATTTATTTATGAATGATGAATCGTTTGTTGACGGAGGAAATACCAGTGGCTCACCATTACTATTTGCAGTATTGGAAGATCATTCAGGAATCAACACTTCCATAACTGCTGTAGATCATGATATTATTGCGATATTAGATGATGATAATGCAAATCCAATTGTACTGAATGATTACTATGAAACAGAGCTCGATAACTTCCAAAAAGGAAGTGTAAAATTCCCTTTACGAAATCTAAAAACCGGACTACATCATCTTACGTTTAAATGTTGGGATACTTACAATAATCCATCCGAATCAACGTTAAGTTTTGTTGTAGTTGATGATAATGATTTAGTTTTAAGTAACGTTCTTAATTATCCTAATCCTTTTATAAATTATACCGAGTTTTGGTTTAATCATAACAAACCCAATGAATCATTGGAAGTAATGGTACAAATATACACGGTTTCAGGAAAATTGGTTAAAACCCTTCATCAGTCCGTAAAATCAGACGGACTACTTTCAAGAGAGATTACTTGGAATGGTTTAGATGATTTTGGAAATAAAATTGGCAAGGGTGTGTACGTATATAAGCTTCAGGTAAAATCATTATTAAGCAATGCGAGAGCAGAAAAGTTCGAAAAATTAGTCATTTTGCAATAAGTTTAGTAAATTAACGCCTACAAATTAAATTTTCAAATGAAAAAAATAAGTTTTATTATCATCGCATTGTTTCTCGGAATATTTTCCGGATACACACAAGATGACTTAAACCCAATAACAACTGCCGCCCCTTTTTTATTAATATCACCAGATGCACGTGCAGGGGGTATTGCTGATATGGGAGCTGCTACATCGCCAGATGCAAGTTCGCAACATTACAATGCTGCAAAAAATGCATTTGCCGCTTCACAATGGCAAATAGGATTGAATTACACACCATGGTTAAGAAATCTAACCAATGATGTAAGTTTAACAAGTGCTTTTGTAACAAATAAAATTAATGATCGTAGTGCATGGAGTGCAAGTTTAAAATATTTCTCTCTAGGTTCCATTGAGTTAACGGATGACACTGGAATTAGTTTAGGTTCAGAGAATCCTAACGAATTCTCATTTGATGGATCTTACGCTATGAAATTGAGTGAAAATTTTTCCATGGCGGTTGGTTTAAGGTTTATCCATTCTGATCTGACTTTGAGAATTGAAGATTCTGAAATTCAAACAGTAAATACTTTTGCTGTTGACCTTGGCGGATATTATCAAAGTGAAGAAAATAATTATGGTGCTTTTAATGGTAAATGGAGAGGTGGATTCAATATCTCAAACATAGGTCCAAAAGTTGAACTGGTTGTTGGTGGTGAAGAAAGTTTTATTCCTACCGCCTTAAGATTAGGTGGTGGATTTGATTTTATTTTGGATGATGTAAATGTGATCACAGCAGGAATTGAATTCAATAAATTATTGGTTCCAACACCTCCTATAAGAGAGGGTGGTGAAATTGTAGCTGGAAAAGATGATAACGTTGGGTTTTTAAAAGGCATGTTCCAGTCCTTTTACGATGCTCCAAGAGGATTTGAAGAAGAATTAGAAGAAGTTGCCTGGGCTTTAAGTGCAGAGTATATGTACAATCAGGTTTTTGCTGTAAGAGCAGGGTATTTTCATGAAAGTCCTAATAAAGGAGACCGACAGTATTTTACCGTTGGTGCCGGATTTAGATTTAGAAGCAGTACCTTAGACCTATCCTATCTTATCAATGCTTCTGATGTTAATAATCCTTTAGAGAGTACTTTACGATTTTCACTATCTATTAACTTAGGGGATGTTTACGAATACTTTTAATTGAAATAATCAAAATGATCAAGAAAAAAATCACTTTAAACTACACTGTTTTTCAAGATACAAGTGAGCTTTCTTTTTCAGAAAAAAATTTACTTTCTAAGGCTGTTGAAGCAAGAAAAAAAGCAAATGCCCCATATTCTAATTTTAGTGTTGGGGCATCTTTATTGTTAGAAAATGGTGAAATTATTCTTGGTAATAATCAGGAAAACGCAGCCTATCCTTCCGGGATGTGTGCAGAGAGAGTTGCTATTTGGAATGCTGCATCACATTATCCAAATATTAAGATTGAAAAAATATTTATTTCAGCCTGTTCCAGTTTAAAAAAAGTTGAGCAGCCGGTTTCTCCATGTGGAGCATGTCGTCAAACCATGGTTGAATATGAGATCAACCAATCTAAAAATATTGAGATCTACTTTACAGGAGAAACAGGAATAATTATCAAATGCAATTCAATTACTGATTTGTTACCTTTGGTATTTGAAAGTAGTTTACTCTAAACTATTCTAATACTATTAAAAAATTAAAAACACTTTTCACATGATTGAAGATGTACAAAACCGTGATGATCTCTATTTAATTGTTTCTGAGTTTTATAAAGAATTACTCGTCAATAAAGAGTTAAAACACTTTTTTGAAAAATTTCAAGACAAAACAACACTTGAAAAACATCTAAATACTTTGGTTGATTTTTGGGATAATATCTTATTCTACACAGGAACTTACGGAAAGAATGCCATGCAACCACATCTATTACTACATCAAAAAAAACCATTCTCAAAAATACATTTTGAAACCTGGCTAAAGCTTTTTAACCAGTCTGTTGACGATAATTTTAAAGGTGAGAATGCAAGTGTTCTTAAAAATAGGGCTTTATCTGTCGCAACAATTATGCGAATAAAAACCATAAATTCTTAAGTACGGGTTAAAATATAAACTATATTTGCCTGTTGTATTTTTTATTTAAAGAATAATAATTAAATCTTATTATTATTTGTTTATTTTACAATTTATATGTCAAAAAAACAATTATATTTTAAATAAAAGACATTTTAATATCTTTTTCATAAAACCTTAAGTATGAATTCAGTAATAATAGGAACGGGGGTTTACATTCCAAAAATTATTAAAAAAAATTCTGATTTTTTAAAGGAAGAATTCTATTCCGAGAAAAGAGAATCAATTCCTTCCACCAATGAGATTATCATTGAAAAATTTAAAGGAATCACCGGAATTGAAGAACGAAGATATTTGGAACCAGAGCTTCAAAATAGTGATGCAGCTGCAATAGCTTCAAAAATAGCCATAGAAGATGCAAATATTGATCCCGAAGAAATCGACCAGATTATTTTTGGTCATAATTTTGGAGATATTCGTTATAATGATAATCAGTCAGATATGTTGCCCAGTCTGGCTTCCAGAGTCAAACACTTATTAAGAATTAAAAATCCAAACTGTGTTGCTTATGATGTAATATTTGGTTGCCCGGGATGGATCCAGGGTTTAATTCAGGCCGATAATTTTATCCAGGCAGGGGTTGCAAAAAAATGTTTGGTAATTGGTGCTGAAACGTTGGCAAGGGTTGTTGACCCGCATGATAGAGATTCAATGATCTATTCAGATGGCGCCGGTGCCTGCATCCTTGAAAAAGGCACTGATCTAAACAAGGGTATATTAAGTCATGCTGCACAATCTTTTACCTATTCTGAAGCAAATTATTTATACTTTGGAGAATCTAATAAGATCATTCCAAAAATAAATACACGTTACATTAAAATGTACGGACGTAAAATATATGAATTTTCCTTAAATAATGTACCAAATGCTATGAAAATGGCTTTGGATAAAAGTGGTTTACCTGTTGAAAAAATTAAAAAGATATTGATCCATCAGGCAAATGAAAAAATGGATGAAGCAATTATTAATCGCTTTTACAGATTGTACAAAACTCCTGTTCCTAAAGACATTATGCCAATGAGCATCCAAAAATTAGGCAATAGTTCTGTAGCAACAGTTCCTACTTTATTAGATCTCATCTTAAAAAACAATTTAGAAGGACATCAAATAAATAAAGGAGATGCTATTTTGCTTGCTTCTGTTGGTGCAGGTATGAATATCAATGCGATGATCTATCAATATTAATCATTCCTGGTTTCATTTCTATTGGTTTTTCGCTTTTGCGGAATAACTTGGCAGATAATGCACCTTTTAAGGTTATTTCCCGCCCAAGAACTTCTAACCAGCTTCCTTCTCTAAGCCCTAAAACAGGAATGTCATTATAAAAATGGAATTCTTTCAGTCTGGTTTCACGGGTTTCACCTTTGTGTTTTGATGTAGGATCAGCATCTAAATAATGCGGATTTAAATTAAACGGAATCAATCTTAAAGTTTTAAAATCAGGAGGATAAACAATTGGCATATCATTGGTAGTTTTCATATTTACACCTGTAATATTGCTTCCGGCACTGGTTCCAAAATACAAAGTTCCATTTTCTACAGCCTCTGATATTTTTGGCAATAAATTATGTTCATATAAAGTTTTTACTAAAACAAATGTATTTCCTCCACCTACAAAAATTGCTTTTGCATTTTGAACAGCAGTTTCCGGATCTTCAAATGTATGGATCCCAACAATATCTTTATCAATTTGACCAAAAGCTTTGCTGGCTATCAAAGTATATGCATCATATGAAATACCACCAGGCCTTGCGTAGGGAATAAAAAGTATCTCATTAATTCCTTTAAAGAATATTTTAAGTTCCGGTAAAATATATTCCAAATATTCACTTCCATAAACTGTTGAAGTACTGGCAATAATCATTTTTTTCATCATACAGAATTTTATACTCATCAAAAATACAAAACATTTTCTTTAACAAAAGTTTATCAAAACCTTAATGGAAATTATGATTTTGGATTTGTTACTTTGAATAATGAACCGATTGTACCTTATCTTAATCTTCTTTATTTCTGTAAACTTATCTGCACAAGAAGGAACTGTAATCCTTTCAGGTAAAATAAGGTCTGATTCATTAGCTATTGAAAATGTGCATATCATTAATAAAACTTCCAACCGGGGAACCATCAGCAATAAAAATGGTACATTTAAAATAACGGTCAGTGAAAATGATACAATCCACTTTTCTAATATTCAGTTCAAAACAAAAACTGTTATCATTACAAAACAAGATCTTCAAAATGGAAATCTAAATATTAATTTAACACAAAGAGCCAATGAGCTAGAAGAAGTTGTTATTATTGAACGAAAGAATATGGCAAAAGAACTGAGCTTACCAAATGCCGATAAAAAGCCGTTAGATAAACTTGAACGAAATCTAAATGCCTATAGCCAGGCAAGCTTACCTATCGTAATAATTGCCACACTTTTAGGACAACAAGGAGGTATCGATGATATTTACAATATTGTTTCCGGCAACAGAAAAAGAGACAGAAAATTAAAAAAATTGATTGATGAGGATAAAAAATATGAGATTACACAAGAAAATATCCAAATTATAAGAGATCATTTTAAAGATGACTTTTTTATTAATACTGCTAAAATTCCTTTTGTTCATATTGATAATTATATTGATTTTTGCATCTCAAAAGAAATTATTGAATTGTATCAAAAAGAACGATTTTTAGAAGTAATGGATATCTTTATTAAAGATAGAGAAGAATATTTAATATCGATAAACAGACCTGCTCAATGAAGAAATTTTTTATCATCCTACTTTTATTTGCAATAATAAAATTGAATGCTCAGGAAGTAAGAAAGGCAATCAACGGAAAGGTTCAATTCAATTCTATCGGAATTGAAAATGTACATGTTGTTAATCAGACCTCGAGAAGAGGAACAATTAGTAATGAAAACGGTGATTTTAAAATAAGGGTTAAAGAAAATGACACTTTGAAATTTACAGATATTCAGTTTAAAACAAAAAAAATTATCATTTCTAAAAACCTTATACAAAAGGATGAATTAAAAATTAATCTATTGCAAAGAACCAATGAATTAACTGAAGTTGTTATTGTCAAGCGAAAGAATATGGCCAAGGAATTAGGTTTACCCAATGCAGACAAAGAACCTTTAAAACCAATTGAAAGAAAAATAAACTACATTACCAAAGGCGGTATGATAGATAAGTTATATGCCTGGGCTACAGGAGAAAAAAAGAAATTAGAAAAATTACAAAAGCATTTGGATGAGGATGAGGTAGCCTTAAACAACAAAGTAAATGTTCAATTGATCAGAAATCACTTTAAAGAAGACTTTTTTATATACACTCTAAAAGTGCCCGGTAAAAAAATTGATGGATTGATCTATTTTTGTTTACCCGAAGGTATCGTTTATTTGTTTGAAAATGAAAGATACATGGAAATAATCGATATTTTCATAAAAAATAAGTACTCCTACTTGTCATCCATCCAATAACACTTTAGGCACACATAATCACCTTCAATCATTTATATTTGTAAACTATTTTAAAATAAACCATGAATTTTATTAAAAAAACAATCTTCCTTTTAATCATACCTCTATTTGCATTTACAGCACATAAATATTATGTAAGTATGACAAAAATCAAATATGTGAAGGAAGAAAGTTCCATTCAAATCACCATGCGTTTTTTTATTGACGATATAGAAAAAACATTGAACAATCGATTTAAAAAAGATTTTAAATTAGCCACAACAGAAGAACTCCAGGATACGGATAAATTTCTTAATCTTTATATTCATCAAAAATTTGAGATCCAAATTAATAACCAATTGATTGAATACTCTTTTTTGGGGAAAGAATACGATAATGACGTTATGTTTTTCTATATGGAAAGCACTGGTATTGAAAACATAAACTCCATTGAAGTGAAGAATAGCATGCTGCTTGAAACTTTTGAAGAACAACAAAATTTCATCAAACTTTATATGAATGACCAAATCAAAACCATGGTTTTAATGAGGGACAATGATAAAGAAATGTTAAAGTTTTAATTTATCGTTTTTCGATAAATTAGTATTTTTATATTTGACGTCTGAAAATTAATTAACATACCATTTATAAATATATTAAGCATAAATAATAATCATGAAAAAAATTACATTACTAACCCTTATTTTAATTTTTGTTTCTTTTGGAGCATTTGCACAGCAAAAAGAAACAAAAGAAAAAGAACCCGGACATTACAACATAAGTAAGTTCAAACAATTAAAGCAAGAATTTCCAACTCCTAACTCGTACAGAACAGCTGCCGGTGCACCCGGACATGAGTATTACCAACAACAGGCTGATTATGTAATGAATATCATTTTAGATGATGAAAACCAAAGGATTTATGGAGAAGAAACAATTACTTACCACAATAATTCACCTGACGATTTAGAATACCTTTGGATACAATTAGATCAAAATATCAGAGCTACTGATGCACAGACTGGTGATATCAAAGCTGGCGGACCAGGGATTTTTTATAATCCTACAAAATTTACACAAACATTTTTAGGCAAACCTTTTGACGGGGGTTTTAAACTTGACTATATTAAAGATACAAATGGTAATAACCTGCCTCACACCATCAATGGTACAATGATGCGTATTGACTTACCATCTGTTTTAAAATCGGGTACAAAAACTTCTTTTAAAATTAAATGGTGGTATAACATTCCAAATTATACTGTTGAAAGAGGAAGATCAGGTTACGAGCCTTTTAAAGATGGAAATAATGCATATATCATTGCGCAATTCTACCCAAGAATGGCAGTTTATAATGATGTAGAAGGATGGCAAAATATGCAGTTTTTTGGTCGTGGTGAATTTACTTTACCTTTCGGAAATTTTGAAGTAAACATTACAACTCCTGCAGATCACCTATTGGAAGGTACCGGTCATATCACAAACAGAAAAGATATGCTTACTTCCAAACAATGGAAAAGGTATCAGAAAGCCTTAAAATCATATGACAAACCTGTAATTATTGTAACACAGGAAGAAGCAGAAAAAAACGAAAAAGGTTTTTCAAAGAAAACCAAGACATGGAAAATGAAAGCAGAAAATGTTCGTGATTTTGCCTTTGCAAGTTCAAGAAAATATATATTGGATGCACAAGCCGTGAAACTTGGAGACAGAACAGTTTTGGCAACTTCTATTTATCCAAAAGAGGGAAATCCTCTATGGGAAGAATATTCAACAAAAGCTGTAGTTGCAACCATTGAAACCTATTCAAAACATCTTTTTAACTACCCTTACCATAAAGCAATATCAGTAAATGCCAAGCAACAAGGAATGGAATATCCAATGATCTGCTGGAATTTTGGAAGACCAAAAGCAGACGGTACTTATTCACAAAGAACAAGAAATGGTATGATTGGTGTTATTATCCATGAAGTAGGGCATAACTGGTTTCCAATGATTGTAAATTCCGATGAAAGACAATGGGGATGGATGGATGAAGGTTTGAATACTTTTACACAATTATTAGCTGAACAATACTTTGAACCGGGATTCCCTTCAAGAGGATTTCCTGTAAATGTTGTTGACTATATGAATGGTGAACAAAGTAAAATTGCTCCTATCATGTCACAACACGAAAATGTATTTAATAGTGGTGCAAATGCTTATGCAAAGCCTGCTGCCGGATTATATATGTTAAGAGAAGTGATTTTGGGTCATGATCTTTTTGATAAAGCTTTTGCAACATATGCTAATAGATGGAAATTTAAACACCCAACTCCGGCAGATTTTTTCAGAACAATGGAAGATGCTTCCGGTACCGATCTGGATTGGTTTTGGAGAGGCTGGTTCTACACTACAAACTATAATGATATAGGTATTAATAGTGTTAAAAAATATGTTGTTACGGATAAACCTACAGCAAGAGCCAAAAGAATGGCAAAAATGTATGGTGTTGATGTCAATAATTTCTTACCTGCTCTATTTCTTGTAGATACAGATAGTGAAGATTATACCAGTGATATGGCAAACAACACCGATCCAATGAATGATTTTAAATTTTTGGATGATTATTTAAATGAAAATTACTCTCCTGAGGAAAGAAAAGCTTTAAAGAATACCAAATATTTTTATGAAATTACTTTCGAAAAACCAGGAGATCTTGTAATGCCAATAATCATGGAAGTTGTTTATACAGACGGCACAAAAGAAAACAAATATTATCCTGCACAGATCTGGAGATTTAATGATACAGAGATCAAAAAATTATTTGCGACAGATAAAGAGATCAAAGAAATAAATATTGATCCAAATAAATTAACTGCAGATGTAGATACCAGCAATAATAGCTGGCCAAAGAAAAAAGAAGATTCTCAGTTTGATGATTTCAAAAAGCAGAAAGCAAAACATTAAAAATTAGCAATTAAAATTAATGGATCCAAAGTATTTGAATTTTATAAATACTTTGGATCTTTTTT
>JAOZTG010000191.1 GCA_029939235.1 Flavobacteriaceae bacterium | reverse complement strand
CGTTTTTTTATCAAGAATTGCGAAGCATATCATGAATACCAAAACAAATAAAAAGTGGATGAATAAAAAAATGAAATGCCTGTCCGGCACAAGGACATAAAAATAGATATTCCATTAAAATATCAGTAGAAACGTAAATAATAAAATAGGTTAGAATATGTTTTTTAAAAAAATAAACAATTTAATTTTTGTCACCTTATTGTTAATTGTAAGCATAAGTTATGCACAGCAAACGGCCAAATATGTTTTTCTTTTTATTGGGGATGGTATGGGAGATAATCAGATATATGCTACTGAATTATACAAAGCTTCCATGACTGGTGAGCATATTTACGAACCTTTGTCATTTAGCCAGTTTCCGGTTCATTCTTTTATGACAACTTATTCAGCAAACAGTTTGACAACAGATTCATCGGCATCCGGTTCGGCCATGGCAACCGGAGAAAAAACCAATAACCATTGGGTAAGTTTAGATCCGGTTCATAAGACAAAACAGGAAACTATTGCCGAAAAGGCAAAAAGAGCAGGATATAAAGTTGGAATTTTATCCAGTGTAACGATTGACCATGCTACACCCGCAAGTTTTTATGCACATCAGGAAAGTCGTGGTGATTATCACGAAATTGCCTTGCAACTTCCTTTGAGTAACTTTGATTTTTTTGCCGGTGGAGGAGTGCATGACCTGGGAGTTAAAAGTGATAAAAATAGTGTTAGTACCCAACTGGGAAAATATGGTTATACATACATAACAACTGAAAAAGGAATAAAAGATCTCAAAAAAGGAGATTCCAAAATTGTTGCTGTAAATCCTGGAACCTATTCGGGAAAAGAATATTATTGGGAAATTGATAACAGATCAGAAAGTATACCTCTATCCTATTTTACAAAAAAGGGTATTGAACTTTTAGATAATGATAAAGGATTTTTTATGATGGTTGAAGGAGGTAAAATAGACTGGGCACTACATTCCAATGATCTGGCTTCTTCTATCATGGAAACAATTGCTTTTGATGAAGCCATTAAAGAAGCAGTAAAATTCTATAAGGAGCACAAAGAAGAAACCATCATCATTGTTACTGCCGATCACGAAACAGGTGGTTTGTCTTTAGGAAGTAATACAAGTAAAGGTTTGAAATTAAATCTGTTAAAAAATCAAAAGATCTCTGCTCAGGAGTTTGAAAGAAAGCTAAAGGTTTTAAAAGAACAGGAACGAAAAATTTCATTTGATGAAGTTTTAGATTCTGTAAAAGTAAATTTTGGATTAGGGGGTCAGCTTAAAGATTTGGAATTGACCAAAGCAGAAAAAAAATGGTTGTATGAAGCTTATGAAAATGAATTTATTGAAATGAAAGAAGTAAATCCTGACCGGGATTATTTAGATCATTCAGCAGATAAACCATTTACATTGAGAGTAATTACAATACTTAGTGAAAAAGCGGGAATTGCATGGGGAACAGAGGGGCATACTGCTATGAAAGTGCCTGTTAAAGTCATTGGAGCAGGGCAGGAGTATTTTAGATCAACCATTGATAATACCGATGTAGCGAAAATAATTATGCAATTAATGCAGCTGCCTAAATAATTACATATGAACATGAAAACACTTTTGATAGAAGCTTTTTCGGGATTATCCGGTGATATGTTTTTAGGAGCATTGGCAGGTTTGACTGATTCCTACGATGATCTGGAAAAATTTCCAGCTTTGTTTGGTTTGTCAGATGGTCAAATTAAGATCTCAAAAGTAAATAAGAATGGAATTGTTTGTAAACATGTGCATGTAGTTGATTTAAATGAAGAAAAAGATCATCACCATCACCGGCATTTAAGTGATATTCTTAAAATTATTGACAATGTTTCTATCACAGAGAATGCAAAGCAAATAGCAAAAGATATTTTTTTAATTATTGGAAGATCGGAAAGTGAGATCCATCAAATTCCTTTGGAAAAAATTCATTTTCATGAGGTTAGTGGTGTAGACTCTATCATTGATATTTTAGGATGTGCCGTTTTAATTGACCGATTGAATATTACTAAAACATATGCAACAGCTGTTTGTACTGGTTTTGGTTTTGTAAATACGCAGCACGGAATATTACCTGTCCCGGCACCTGCTACAGCCGATATTCTTTTGGGAATTCCAAATTACACTGGAGAAGAAAAAGGGGAGAAAGTAACTCCAACCGGAGCTGCTATATTAAAATATTTAGATCCGGATTTTGAGGTGCCTGTTTTGATAAAAAAACAAATTGCATACGGCCCGGGAATGAAAGATTTTAAAACGCCAAATGTTTTGAGATTATCCCTCTGTGAAGAATCTAATCAGTTAAAAGGGACTTATGTGTTAGAAACGAATATTGACGATATGTCTAACGAGTTTTTAGGAAATGATTTCCAAAACGGACTGTTTGAGCATGGAGCGAATGATTTTTTTACCAGTGCTATTCAAATGAAAAAAGGCAGACAGGGAATTTTATTATCATGCTCGGTTGCAGCCAAAAATTTAGAAAAATTATCGGATTATATTTTTGAAAATACTTCTACCATTGGAATTCGATATTATTCCGTTAAGGGAAACAAACTGGAAAGGGAGATAAAAGAGTTTGTGACAAATTATGGTAAGGTCAAAGTGAAAATTGTCACCACTCCTTCCGGCAGAAAAAAGATGAAAATAGAATACGAGGATCTAAGAAAGATCCATCAAGAGACAAAGGTTCCATTGCAGGTTTTGCAACTGGAAATATTAAAAGAGATAAACAAATAAATATGAAATACAACGGTAAATTTGGAATTTTTGATCCGGAAAGGATTCAAACATATCCGGTAGCAGGGCGTAACAATAAAGTTAAATTCGATGACCTGATCTTTCCTGAAAAACTTGAAAAAATGAGTTTTCAAATTTCAAAAGAAATGGAAGATAGAATTGGAGATCTTGCTAAAGATATGATTTCGGCAAAAGAAAAAGGACACCCAGTGATGTTGTTTACCGGAGGGCATTTGATCAAGAATGGTTTAAGTATTTTATTGGGTGATCTGATCAAAAAAGGTGTTTTCACAGTTGTCTCGGGTAATGGATCAACTTCTATACATGATTTTGAATTGGGATTGATCGGTGAGACCAGTGAATATGTTCCGCAAGCTTTGGAAAAAGGAGAATTTGGAATGGCATATGAGTTCAATTATATCAATGCTGCTTTGACCGTAGGAGATAAGTACAATTTGGGCTACGGAGAATCGGTTGGTAAAATGATCAATGAGAAGTCCTTTAGAAATGAGGTGGAAGAAGTTCTGGGTCTAAAAAAATCAATGATACAGTTTTCATTTCCCGAAATAAGCATTCAGTCTATTTGTTATGAATACGATGTTCCATTTACGGTTCATGTGGGTATTGGAACGGATGTTATTGATCAGCATCCTTATTTTGACGGAAGGGCGAAAGGAGGTTGTTCCGGAAGAGATTTTTTGATCTATACCAATGAAATCGCAAATTTGCAAAATGGCGGAGTGATATTAAATGTTGGATCTGCTGTTACCGGACCGGAAGTTTTCTTAAAAGCAGCTTCTATGGCAGGAAATGTTGGGAATGTACCGGATAAAATAATTACGGCAAATTTTGATCTGAGAACGTATAACCCGGAAGATTTCACTAAGGAAGACAGAGTAGGATATTATTATCGTGATCAGAAAAGTATTGTAACCAGAGTACCGGATGCATATAATGGAAAAGGCTATTATATTGGTGGAAATCAGTTAAATACATTTCCTATTTTGTATAAAAAGATAATGGAATTAATATAGTTGTTTAGATGAAAACAAAAAGAGTAAAAGAAATTCTCGAAAAGTTTAAAAATGTAAAAATTGCTGTTTATGGTGATTTTTGTTTAGATGTTTATTGGGATATGGATGCTGATGGATCAGAGGTCTCTGTTGAAACGGGTTTGCAGGCAGAATCTGTAGCAAAACAATCCTATTCACCGGGTGGAGCAGGTAATATTGTTTCAAATATTGCTGCTTTAAAACCAAAAGAGATAAAAGTGATAGGTGTTGTTGGTGATGATATTTTTGGTAATGAACTGAAAAGACAATTGAAAAATCTAGGAGCAGATACCAGCTCTTTAACGGTTCAGAATGATAATTTTAATACCTACACCTATATCAAAAGAATGCATGGAGAAAGAGAGGATCCGCGTATTGATTTTGGATTGAACAATAAAAGATCTCTTGAAACAGATGCAGAGATCCTAAAAAATATAAAGATCGCTTTAGAAAACTATGATGTTTTAGTATTTAATCAGCAGGTGGTTGGCAGTATTAGCAATGAGAGTTTTATTGAGAAAGCAAATGAACTTTTTAAAGAATTCAACGATAAAATTGTGGTATTGGATTCAAGACATTATAATGGAAAGTTTAGAAATGTTTATCGAAAATCCAATGAGATCGAGACAGCTGTTTTAAATGGTGTGGATGCAGATCCTCAGGATTATATTTCTTTTGCTGATATAAAGAAACATGGGAAGAAAGTGTATGAACAATTCAACAAACCAATTTTTGTGACCTGTGGAGCAAGAGGCAGTGTTATATTTGATGAAACCGGAATTAATGAAGTTTCAGGAATTCAAATAAATAATAAAATTGATACCGTTGGAGCCGGAGACACTTCATTAAGTGCTATTTCTTTTTGTCTGGCAGCAGGTATTTCACCAAAAGAAGCAGCAGAGTTTGCAAATTTTGCTTCTGCAGTTACCATTCAAAAATTATTTACTACAGGTACCGCTTCCGGAATAGAAATTTTGGAGATTAGTAAAGATCCTGATTATAATTACCGACCGGAATTAGCAGGAGATATTAGATTAGCAAAGTATTATGATAACTCAGAAATTGAGATCTGCTACAGCAATGTTCTTTCTGAAATAGGTAATATAAAACATGTTGTTTTTGATCATGATGGAACGATCAGTACACAAAGAGAAGGCTGGGAGAAAATTATGGAACCTGTGATGATCAAGGCTATTTTAGGTGATCATTATGCAACTGCTGATAAAACTCTTTATGATAATGTTCGTACCAGGGTTTTAGATTTTATAGATAAGTCAACCGGCATACAAACGATCGTACAAATGGAAGGTCTTGTAAAAATGGTGGATGAGTTCAATTTTGTGCCTAAAGGAGCTATTTTAGATAAATTTGGTTATAAGGAAATTTATAATGACGGGTTGATGGAAATGGTGAATGAAAGAATGGATAAATTGAATAGTGGTGAGTTAACTGTTCCCGATTTCACAATGAAAGGAGCCGTGCAATTTTTAAATGCTTTGAAAGAAAAGGATATGAGGATTTATTTAGCCAGTGGAACAGATAAAGCAGATGTGATCAACGAGGCTAAGTCATTAGGATATGATGATCTTTTTGATGGAGGAATCTATGGCTCTGTGGGTGATATTAGTAAATATTCAAAAAAGATGGTTATCGATGATATCATCAAGAAGAATAATCTAAAAGGAAATGAATTACTGGTGATTGGTGATGGTCCGGTGGAAATAAAAGAATGTAGAAAAGCAAA